>NZ_KV808776.1:54066-74960 GCF_001812375.1 Streptococcus sp. HMSC077F03 | reverse complement strand
TCACCTTGGACACCCGGAGTTGCGATTTGACGAGCATCTTGGACCAATTCATCCGTTTCTTCTTCACGAATGCTAAAGTTGATTTTCTCTACGCGCGTTTCGTCAGTATATGTCAACGGATACTCTGGCAGGGCGTCTGCTTTTGGCGCTTCGTTCGGTACCATGCTTGGTTTAGCTGTGCCGACTTTGACAATTTGCGTTACTGGAGCTAGAGTTTCCTCGTTAGACAACTCTTGGCGGTCGACAACTTGACCGTTGGAACTGTAGACACGGGTCTTAATCGTACGTTCACCTTGGACACCCGGAGTTGCGATTTGACGGGCATCTTGAACAAGCTCATCCGTATATTGCTCTTCGATATTAAAGGCTATTTTCTCTACGCGGGTTTCGTCAGTATATGTCAGCGGATACTCTGGCAAAGCATCTGCTTTCGGTGCATCACTTGGTACCATATTTGGTTTAGCCGTTCCGACTTTGACAATTTGCGTTACGGGCGCCAAAGTTTCTTCATTGGATAACTCTTGGCGGTCGACAACTTGGCCATTAGAACTGTAGACACGGGTCTTGATAGTTCGTTCGCCTTGAACTCCTGGAGTGGCGATTTGACGACTTCCTTCTGGAATCTCATCTGTATATTGCTCGTCAATAGAAAAATCAATCTTTTCTATTCTAACCTCATCATTTGTAGTCAATTCCAACTCAGAGTTCTCTTGAACAGGCGCTGTTTCTGGACTGGTGCCATATTCTGTCAGTTCTGGAATCTCTTGAACTGGAGGCGTATCAGAACTGGTGCCGTACTCTGCTAATTCTGGAACTTCGTGAACTGGCGCTTTATCAGGATTTGTCCCATATTCCGTCAGTTCTGGAGTCTCACGAACCGGAGACGTCTCAGGACTAGTTCCATATTCCGTCAGTTCTGGAACTTCATGAACTGGAGCTGTATCAAGATTTGTGCCATATTCCTTCAATTCTGGAACTTCATGAACTGGAGATGTCTCAGGAGTTGTACCGTACTCTGCTAATTCTGGAACTTCGTGAACTGGAGTTTCTTTTGGTATCGAGTTAGCTGGAGCTGTTCCAACTAAAATAATTTCAGAAACAGGTTCAACCGTCACTTGATCAGAAATCATTTCGCTTTTCACGATTTCTTGATTCTTACGAAAATGACGAGTCACTACTGTACGTTGACCTCGAACACCTGATTGTATGACTTTTGATTGGCCTTGAGCCAATTCATCGGTATATTGGTATTTTGTCTGATAAGGAAGTTCTTGAACTGACTCCTGCTCGCTAATTTTTAGTTCTGGTAAGTCATAAATAGGAGTTGAGCGTGTGAACTCTATCTCCTTAGCAGCTATAGTTTCTCTTTCTTCCTCAGTTAAAGCATCCCCCTTATCTGAAACAATCTCTTTCATATCAAGATTTGTTTCACTTGGCTTAAGTTCACTTCCCTTCTCTTTCTCTAAGTCAAGTGTCAGATTTTCCTTCAGAGCAGAATGAGCTAAATGACTATCATTTTGTTCTTCATTCTTTAAGTAACCGATATAGTCGTAACCGTCAATTTTCAATGGCGCTGGAAGTGCATCTCCAAGACCCAAGTTAAGACTTTGATTATATGCAGCGAGTTCGATATTCGTAACCGCTAAGACTGTTGGAGATAGCAGTATGGATCCCATTCCAGTTACCAACAAGATCGAAGATAAATACCTCTTCCCATTTCTGCCTCTAACAACTACAAGCACTAGTAATGTAAGACCCATCGCTGTAAAAGTGGATTCCCAAAGGCCGGAGTGACCTGTCTTAGGCAATACTCCAGATGAATCCCCTTGAGTAGTCGGACGATAAACTAAATAATAGGTCTCTGAAGCGTCCTCAACATACTTTGGAATCTCCCTGATCAAGGCACTCTTCTCTGCATCCGTCAATTCAGACTCCACTACGTAGTGGTATTTGACCTGAGCAGACTGCTGACTTTGAATTTCTGCTGCCTTGACAGAAGTCAAGCCCCCAGCCATTTGCCCACTCAAAAGGAAGCTTCCAATAGTCGCCGAAACGAGCCCGACAGACAACTTTCTGAAAGAAAAACGCTGTCGTTTTTCTCCATAAAACCGATGTTTCATTCTCAAAATTTCCTCTTCAATATATTATTCAATCCTTTCTATTCTACCTGATTTAACTTGATTATTCAAATTATTTGTCGCGATTTTTAGAAGCAACACATGCTTTTTAAAAGTACCAAAAAAAGACTCCTCTTTTTAAAAAATCTCAAAAAATCAACTTAAAACTCTCCCTAAAAATGTTGAATTTCTACATCTTTATCCTAAGCTTTTACCAGCAAAAAAAGAGAGAAATGACTTTCTCTCTTTTACCTTTCCTCTCATCTTAAACTATGAGAAGACATATTTCTAATCTGATTATTTGGCTTCAAATCCTTCTGCAACTGCATCCGCAAAGTTTTCTTCTACGATGTTTGCACAGTGGTCACAGATGACTGCATGGTAGCTGCGTTCTGCTGTTGTTGGGTCGATACGACGGCAACGGTCACAAACTTCACCTGCAGCGCGTTCAACTGTAAAGGCAACATCCTCAAAGCTAACTGCGCCTTCTGGAGCTGTACCTTCAGCGATGGTCAATTCTGACACGATCAAAAGTTGAGCTACATTGCTATCCACTGCTCCAAGAAGAGTTTTCACCACTTCATTTGGATAAACTGTCAAGTGTGCTTCAAGCGATTTCCCGATAACTTTTGCATTACGCGCTTCTTCCAAGGCTTTTTGAGCTTGTCCTCGGAAATCCATGAAAGCTGCCCATGTATCCAAGATTTCTTCTTGGTTGGCAAAAGTTTGAGCCTCTGGTAATTCAGACAATTGAACAAAGTCTTCAGCTTCAAACTCAAGATATGACCAGATTTCCTCTGCAGTGTGAGGAAGGATTGGTGTCAAGAGTTTGGTGATTTTCACAAGAATGTCATAGAAGACAGTTTGCATTTGACGGCGTTCGAGTGATTTGGCACCTTCGATGTAAACAACGTCTTTAGCGAAGTCAAGGTAGAAGGCTGACAAGTCAACGTTGATAAAGTTCACCAAGGCCTTGTAAATTGTCAAGAATTCAAAGTTGGCATAAGCATCACGAATGGTCTTGACAAGCTGGTTAAAGCGGATGGTCATGTACTTATCAACCGAACGAAGCTCATCGTAAGCCACTGCGTCTTGAGCTGGGTTAAAGTCAGAAGTGTTAGCAATCAAGAAACGAAGTGTGTTCCGGATCTTACGGTAAGTTTCAGAGACTTGGCTCAAGATATCCATAGAGATACGCACATCGTTGCTTGAGTCCACACTTGTTACCCAGAGACGCAAGATTTCCGCACCAAATTGTTTTTCAACATCACTTGGAGCAATGGTATTCCCAAGAGATTTAGACATCTTCTCACCTTTACCATCAAGGGCAAAACCTTGTGACAAGATTTGTTTATATGGAGCAACGCCATGGTTGGCAACAGATGTGATAAGTGATGAGTTAAACCAACCACGGTATTGGTCAGAACCTTCAAGGTAAAGATCTGCTGGGTATTTGAGTTCTGGACGGTTGACCACTACTCCATTCCATGATGAACCTGAGTCAAACCATACGTCCATGATATCTGTTTCTTTTTTGAACTCGCCATTTGGTGAACCTGGATGAGTAAATCCTTCTGGCAAGAGGTCCTTAGCATCACGTTCCCACCAGATGATAGAACCGTGTTCCTCAAAGAGTTGAGCTACATGTTCAATCGTTTCAGCTGTCATGATAGCTGTACCATCTTCTGCGTAGAAGATTGGAAGCGGAACTCCCCAAGCACGTTGACGAGAGATAACCCAGTCACCACGGTCACGAATCATATTGTAAAGACGAACTTTCCCCCATTCTGAGTGGAACTTCACTTTTTCAATTTCATCCAAGATTTCTTGGCGGAATTTAGATACAGAAGCAAACCACTGTGGAACAGCTCGCCAGATGATTGGTTTCTTGGTACGCCAGTCAAATGGGTATGAGTGAGAAATTTCTTCTTGAGCAAGGAGTAAATCACCCAGTTTTTCGATAACCGTCGGCACAACCTTGTCATAGAACTGACCCGCAAATTCAGGACCAGCATTTTCCATCATAATACCGCGTTCGTTAACTGTTACAGCAACTTCAAGGCCGTTGGCAACACCGACATTGTAGTCGTCCTCACCAAAACCAGGGGCTGTATGGACAATACCAGTACCAGAGTCAGTCGTAACGTGGTCACCAAGGATCACCAACTCATCTACAGCTGTATCCCATGGGTGGACTGTTACGATGTGATTCAATTCTTGACCACGGTAGGTTGCCAAGACTTGCACATCAGCCCAGCCAAATTTCTCAGACAAACTGTTCAACAATTCTGAAGCAACTACAAACTTACGAGATTCACCAGCTGGTTGTACCAATACATAATCAATATCTGCTCCAACTGTCAAACCACGAGATGCTGTGATAGTAAATGGTGTAGTGGTCCATACGACAATATAAGTATCCGTATCTAGAACACCTTTTCCGTCTTTGACGCGGTTAGCATAGTAAAGGGAAGTTGAAAGCAAGTCATGGTACTCAATTTCCGCTTCAGCAAGGGCTGACTCAGAAGACCATGACCAGTAAACAGGCTTGGCACCACGGTAGATATAGCCTTTTTTAGCCATTTCACCAAAGACCCGGATCTGAGCCGCTTCATAGTCCGGAGTCAAGGTCACATAAGGATTTTCCCAGTCACCAGAAACACCCAATCGTTTAAAGTCTTCACGTTGTTTATCAACTTGAGAAAGAGCATACTCGCGACAAAGTTTCAAGTACTCAACCAAGTCCATTTCTTTGCGTTTAACGCCTTGTTTTGCCAAGACTTGCTCGATTGGCAGACCATGTGTATCCCAACCTGGGATGTAAGGTGCATAGAATCCTGACATAGACTTAGAACGAACAATAATATCTTTAGAAATCTTGTTCATGGCATGTCCAACGTGGATATTTCCGTTTGCATACGGAGGTCCATCATGCAAGGTGAAATGTGGTTTTCCTTGGTTCAATTCTTGACGACGTTGGTAAAGTTTTGCTTCTTCCCATTCTTTTTGCCAAACTGGTTCTTTGGTTGGAAGACCAGCACGCATTGGAAAATCTGTTTTCCCTAGATTGAGGGTTTCTTTAAGTTTCATTGTTACTCCTTTAATTTAAACTGACAAAATAAAAACCACGATTCGCAAAAAGGACGAAAATCGTGGTACCACCTTTGTTCGAAAAAAGACAGGGTCTCTTTTCCTCTTTTCCCGTAACGTGGGGAACGTCCAGTCTTACTATTTTCGGACTAGATTTATTGAGAGGATAATCTAACCACTAGGGATTGCAGGACTCTCACCATCTCCCGCTCGCTGAAAATATAGTTGGTTGGATCTTGTTCTCACATTTTTTATAGGATAAGAACAGATTCTTTATTTGCATCGTTCTCAGTTGCTGCAGTAGCTTCTACCTCAACTGACTCTTCATGCTGGTCACTTTCTTCTGTCTGTTGATTTTGTTGAGCTTCAAACTCAGCTAATTCTTTGTTGCCAGCCTCGATACGAGCTTGCAATTCCGCAACCTCTTCTGGTGTGAATTGACGAGTCATATCAATAGGCTCTTCCTCTGGTTGTAAAGATACAGATTCACCCAGAACTTCACCCACCACTTCTTTAAAGGCTTCATCACTTGTCTGAAGGTAAGTAGCTGTTGGGCGAAGAATATCTTCCCAATCAGATGACTCGACAATAGCCAATTGACTTTCAATCGTAGACTTGAGGCGTTGATGGAATACACGGCTCTTGTTCTTCAACTCTTCTGTCTCAACAGCCACTCTCTTCGCATTATCTGTTGCCTGACGGAGAATTTCATTTGCCTTGTATTTCGCTTCTTCAAGCAAACGCTGAGCGTCTTGTTCAGCTTGTTGAATAATATTGTTTGAACGTTCTTGAGCAGCTTGTTTGACACGCTCAGCTGTATCTTGAGCAATCAAAACTGACTGACTCAAGGAATCCTTCATCTCATCGAAGTAAGACAAACGTTCTTCCAAACTCTTGATGTGTGTCTCTTTATCGTGATTGCTACGAACCAAGTCTTCGTAGTCACGAACAACGATGTCCAGAAATTCATCTACTTCTTCTGGGTCAAAACCTCTAAATCTTGTACCAAAGGTTTTATCTTTAATTTCTAACGATGTAATTGGCATACTTTTCCTCACTTACTTAATAATAATTGAATGCTTAATTTTATCTTGTTTTTTTTTGTCTGTCCATTGTCTTTGACAATTTTTAGACGACCAAACTTTCTCACACTGATCAAATCTCCAACTGCAACCTGGTAATCACTTTTTTCAACCAGATGATAGTTTACCTGGACAGATTTTTTCTCTATCAGTTGACTAGCTTGGTTTCTAGATAATTTCAAGGCACTTGATAAGAGGGCATCCAATCGAAAACTCGAAACCAAAATTTCTCGTTCTCTATAATCAATTTTAGACAAAATCCTATCGGTAAAAGGACGTTCCTCCAGCGATACAGGAAGTCTGCCAATCTTTCTTATTCCATCCTGAAAAAGAGGAATGAAATCACGATTGACAAAAATCTGTGCTCTCTTTTCATCTACCAAGATATCACCAAATAATTTACGGTCAATTCCTAGTTGGTTGATGATTGTTCCCAATATTTTTCCATGACTCAGTTGTTCAAACTTACTCGGATAGCAAATTTCCAACAAGGCCATTTCAAAGTCTGATATCTCCGGTTCAAAGTAATCTGGATAGAGAAGAACCCGAACCGACTCTGTCGGAAGAAAATCACCACTACTTTGGTAACCCAGTCCATATGTCCCAGCTAGCACCCTCAAGATCTGTTCCTGATGGGGATTGATAAAAGGAGTAAGTACCGGTGCATAGGTATCTTCTACCCGCTTGATCCACTCTAATCCCTTATCAATAAAGGGAATATCATCTTGGGAAAAATGCTGATAAATGGCTCGATTTACTGTCATAGTAATAGGACTAGTCGTGTTAAGAGATTTCCAACAAACTGAATCAGAATCAGCGCTGCCCAAACCGTAAAATCAAGACCAGCAAATTGTAGATTGAGCTTACGAAGTGGCTCAATAACTGGGCGAGCAAGTCTGATGACTAAGCGACCTAGCTGGCTTTCATAGGCATTTGGAAACCATGAAAGAAGAGCAAATGCAACGAGAATGATGGAATAAATGCTAACCGCATTTTGGATTAAACGGATTAAGAAAATCATTATCTTGCTCTATTTCGTTTAATATCAAAACCAAACTCAGCGCTTTGTGATTCATCTGGAAGTTTGATATCTTCAATATTCACGACAACGTTGACAGGAGTCAATAGATACATCGTGCTCGCAACTTTTTTCATATTTCCAGCCAAGACATGGCGGGCTCCGTCCAAGTAATCAAGGCAACGACGGGCTTGAACCTCTGTCATGTATTGGAAATCAATCAAAATACTTTCATTGCCAGCCAACAAATCTACAATTTCAGTTGCATCTTCGTATTTTCTTGGATAGCGAACGTCAATTGTCACTTTCTCATCTGAACGGTGGCTTTGCATTGCCAATTCTTGCTGTCGTGCATGTAGACGAGTAATATTTGCATCTTTTGCTGATCCTGACTGAGCAGGTGCTGGTAATTCTTTAGAAGATGAGATGGTTGGGCTAACTGTTTCCTCTTGTTGAGTCTGGTAGTTAGTCGTTTCTTCTCCGTCTTCTGTAAAATAATCTATAAATTTATCGAATCTATCTTTTAAAGACATAGCTCTCTCCTATTTAAAAAATGCTGTACCGATTCGAACAAAGGTTGAGCCGAACTGAATCGCTTCTTTAAAATCACGACTCATTCCCATGCTTAGCTCTGTCATCGGCATATTAGGGATTTGTTTTTCTCTAATTTCTGCTTGCAGAGCCTGCGTATCCTTGAAAATTTCTTTCAATTCATCACTGTCTGCCTCAAAAGGAGCCATGGTCATTAAACCAACATACTCAATCTGATCTAACTTAGCCAATTCTGGCAAAAGTTCTAGCAATTCTTCTTTTGAAAACCCATGCTTGCTTTCTTCCCCAGAAATATTGACCTGCAAGAAACACTTGATAACATGATCTGTTCTCTTTTGAATTTCCTGGGCTAACTTAAGGGAATCTAAAGCATGAAAGTAATCCACATATGGGATTACTTCTTTCACTTTCCGTCTCTGTAGTGTTCCTATTAAATGCCAAGTAACTGGGTAATCTTTCAAGGCCTGATATTTTTCTAAAAATTTATCGACTCGATTTTCACCTATATGACGGACACCAAGCGGAAGCAAGGCTTCCGCTGTTTGTACATCTACATACTTTGTCACTGCGATTACTGAAACAGCATCTAGAGCACGGTTGGCTTCTTGACTAGCATCAGCTATTTGCTGAAAAACTAATTCAGTATTTTTTTTCAAATTCATTGATTAACGGTTTTTGAAGAATGGAGGTGTATCCAATTCATCTTCATCTTGTGAAACTGGTGTTTCGAAGCGTTCTACCGGTGAAACAACTGGATCTGTTTGGCGAACAATTGACTCACGACGCAAGTCCCAGTCTCCAAAAGCAGACGCTTGGTTTGTTTCAAAACGACGTGGGCTTGATTTAGGCAATTCTGCTGTTTCTTCCAAGTCGAATTGACGGTCAAATGTGTGTGTTTGTGGCGCTTTAGTTGATGGACGTCCAACTGGTTGGTTGTTACGAGCTCCAACTACTTTTTCCACTCGCTCTTGACGAACACCTGTCGCTACAACAGTAACACGGATTTCATCCTTCATGCTTTCGTCAATTGATGTTCCAAGCCAGATGTTTACACCTTGGCCAGCTGCTTGGTTGACAATTTCTGAAGCTTCTTCTGCTTCAATCAAAGTCAAGTCAAGACCACCAGTAACGTTGACGATGACATCTTCAGCACCATCGATAGTTGTTTCAAGAAGTGGAGAGTAAATTGCTTTACGAGCTGCTTCAACAACGCGTTCTTCACCACTACCGATACCGATACCCATAAGGGCATTTCCTTTGTTGGCCATTACAGTTTTCACGTCAGCAAAGTCAAGGTTAATCAATCCTGGGTTCGTGATCAAGTCAGTGATCCCTTGAACACCTTGGCGAAGAACGTTATCTGCTTCGCTAAGAGCTTCAAGAAGTGGCGTTTTCTTATCAACGATTTCAAGCAAGTTGTTGTTAGAGATAATCAACAAAGTATCAACATGCTCGCGAAGTTCGTTGATTCCTTCTACAGCGTACTGGCCACGTTTGCTTCCTTCAAATCCGAAAGGACGTGTCACAACACCAACTGTAAGAGCACCAAGATCTTTAGCGATACGTGCAATAACAGGGGCTGCACCTGTACCAGATCCACCACCCATACCTGCAGTGATAAAGACCATGTCCGCTCCAGTGATAGCTTCCGTCAAAGCTTCTTCACTTTCTTCTGCAGCTTTACGTCCAACTTCTGGACGTCCTCCAGCACCCAAACCACGAGTCAATTTTGGACCAAGTTGGATAACTGTTTCTGCTTTCGTACTGCTAAGGGCTTGTACATCAGTGTTGGCTGCGATAAATTCTACACCAGCAACACCTTCGTCAACCATGCGGTTGATGGCGTTGCCACCACCACCACCGACACCAATTACCTTAATAACTGCGCCTTGAGCTGCTGCTGTATCAAATGAAAATGTCATAATTTCTTATCCTCTTTTATTCATCAAACATGCTTCCGATCAAACCACGGAAACGTTCTGTTAGCTTCGGTTTACTTTGAGAACTTGCTTGGAATTCTTCCTTGGGAGCAACTGGAGTTTCCTGCACAGTTTCAGCTGGAGCTGCTTGTGCTGGACTTGGTTGCGCTACTGGATTCAAACGTTGATTTGGAATGCCAAAGTTGATTGGTTTTTGACGAAGGAATTCATCTCCTTTAACTGCTTTTTGGGCAAGAAGATTGACTTCAGTCAATTTACCAGCAAACTCAGACAAGCTAATCACGTGCGCAAATGCAGGGTTGCGAATTCCAACTTGATTTGGTACATAAAGTTTTACTCGAACACCAAATACTTCTTGGGCTAATTCAACAATTCCTGGCAAAATTGCATTTCCACCGATAAGGACGATGCCACCTGGCAAATCTAACAAGTGTCTTCTTTCCAACTCTTGTTTGATTTGGTCAAAGATATGTTTGATACGTGCTGAGATAATTTCTGCCAAGTAGCTTTCTGTTACTTCAACAGGTTCTACTTCACCAATTACTTCAACTTGGAAAGTTTCGTTACTTGCAAGTGGAACGTAAGCTTCACCATAGTTCAATTTCAAACTTTCTGCAATTTTTTGAGATGTTTTCAAGACTTTAGAAATGTCTTTAGTAACGTAATCTCCACCTTCTTGGTAGATGTTAGTGAACTGCAATTCTTGGTTACGGATAGTCGCTACAGTAGTCTGACCTCCACCCATGTCAATGACAGTCGCACCAAATTCACGTTCACCTTCATTGAGAACGGAGTTCACTATTGCCAAAGGTGAAATAATCACATTATCAACATGAATGCCTACACGCTCAACTGTCTTGCGAAGATTGTGTAGAATCGTACGAGGACCTGTGTAAAGCAGACCACGCATTTCCAAGCGAACACCCATCATACCACGAGGGTCACGGATGCCTTGGAATCCATCCACGATGAATTCTTCTGGAATAAAGGTAATCACTTCACGGTCAGGAGTCATGCTCTTTGTCAAAGCTGATTTGACAACATTTTCAACATCTTGATCTGTGATTTCTTTGGTATCTGAAGTTACAGGAATCATTCCTTGTGTTGGTTCAACCTGCAAGAGGTTTGCTGGAAGGCCAACGTTGACAGATTTAATAGAAATACCAGCTTTCTCTTCTGCCTGTGTGATTGCAGATTTGATTGCTGAAGCAGCTGCTTCAATATCAACAATAATTCCGTCTTTTACACCTTTACTTTTGGCATTACTAACACCAATTACATTTACTTCGCCATCTCTATGCTCAGCTACTAGCACTTTAATCGAGCTAGTTCCGATATCTAAGCCTGTAAAAAAACCATCTCTAGTCATTACATCGCATCCTCTCTGTCTTCCAAGTTTCTCACTTCTATTTAATAACTATGTTTGGGCATAGCTATTCAAAGAATATTATAACACAAAAAATCTTATTGTGCTTAGATTTTGATAAAATTCCTGCATGTTTTTTGAGAAAATTCTAGAAAAATTCTTCTTCTAAGAGATTATTTGAAGTTAACGTTCACAATTTCCTTTTTGTTTCTTAAAAATCCAAAAAAGAGAAGATCATTTTAAATCTTCTCTTGAATAAATTCTTCCGATTTTTGTTGTAAAAAATTTTCTACTAATTTCCCTGTTAAGCGAATTGCTATCACGATAACAGTCGAAACAAGGAGATAATTTAAGGGCTGGCCGAAGCTTCCAACAAGTGGTGGTTTGTTTAAAAATCCATAATCTCCACCTACAACTAAGTTGACAACCCATATCAAGCCATTTAAGGCGAAAGTAATCACCACCACATTCTTCAAATTGAGAAGGGAAGGTTGATAGTTTCTAAACAAGTATAGGAGCGCATTTCCTAAAAGGGCAACATGTCCAATAATGAAGGACAAAATGGTCACGTGTGGAAATGGGTAGGGATCAAAGAGTGGGTAAGCCAGTGCCGCTGTTGCTCCAAAAGTTCCTAAAAGGGCAAAGTATTGTTTGTACTTGGATGTCCCTGGAATCAAGAGCATCACAAACATGGCGATACGGCAATGATAGAAGGGCAAACTTTCTGACAGAGGCATGAGATTGCCCCAATACCAGCTATACAGAACAATCAGTTGAACAGACTGAAGGATCTGAATAAAACGCTGGTAAGCCACTTTATCGCGAAAACGATAAGAAGCATAGAAAGTAAGAGCCAGTAAACATAACAAACCAATGTACCAGTGGAGTTCAAACTGGGGCGGTTCTGATATCTGTGTGGTAAATAATTTATCCCACAAATTCATATTCTATTCCTCGTTCATCTAGCTAGAGGCAGTATAAAATTCACTTTCTCCAGCTTTTAAATTTTTTGAAAAAACTTGATTCTATGCTATTCATAGAACACTTGCGTCTTAAATTCGCAACCTATTATATCATTTGTATTGCAGAAATGCACCTTGCAGACACCCTTTTTTGATTTGTCAACTTCTCTAGCATAAACTAATCAACATATTGGTCTCTTTGTCCTTTATAAACTTGCCAGAGAATCTCCATTTGGTCCTTGGCGATGCGTTTTTCAGATAAGACTGGCAATTGGTCAATGGCAAAAAATTGAAGGTCAGCAATTTCTTGATTCTCTTGAAATTGTCCATCAAGAAGCTTACATTCAAAGACAAACTTTGCATATTGTTTGCTCTGCAGTTGGAAACGATTGGTATCAAAAACTGCAAGTAACCTTTCAGCTTTTGCTGTAAAGCCGGTTTCTTCTTCAATTTCTTTAAGAATATTTTCGGTTGGAGAATAGCCAACTTCACCAAAACCACCTGGCAAAGCCCAACTATCCTCTCCTTTTCCTCTAACTAAACAGACTTTTTCATCCTCAACAATCCAAGCACGGACGTCCATCAGAGGAGTTGCATAAGCGGACGGTGGTTTCAAGACTTCTGCCACTTCTTCTGCATCGAGGTCTGATACCTGATTCAACATTTCAGATAAAAGGATTCGCAAGTCCTCGTAGCGCTCACGGTCGAAAGGATCTTTTGTAAAAGTTAATCCAGTATCCGTAATGGCTAACATTCTTTGCAGATACTTGGTAAAATCACTTGCATTCATTTTCTAAACTTTCTACCAACTTGGCTAGATTCATGGAGTTAGAGCCTTTAAGCAAAATTTGGTCATTGGCACCGAGGCTTTCCTTGACTTGCTTGACAAGGTCTTCAAATTGGTCCTCGTCAGCTGTTTTCTTAAAATAGAAAACGTGGCCGATTGGAAACATTTGACTGGCAAGTTGTGCCAATTCGGCAATGTCTTCTCCATAGAAAATAACGGTATCCAGCACATCTGGCGATAGGCTTAAAATCATCTGGTTATGGAGTTGGACTGACTGGTCGCCGAGTTCCTTCATGTCTGCCAAGACAGCGATTTTCTTGCCCCCTTCATTAGCTGGAATGGCAGAGAATGTCTCCAAAATCAACTTCATAGCAGTTGGATTGGCATTGTATACGTCAGACAGAATATCTGCTCCATTGGCTGCCTTCTTCCACTCAGTACGATTGCGGGTCAATTCTAGGTTCTGAAAGGCCTGACGAATTTGCTCCTCTGAAACTCCTTCTTGTAGAGCCACATAAGCAGCAATCATAGCATTGGTGGCATTGTACTTACCTGTCACTGGCAAATCGAGGGCTTGTCCCAAGAAATTGGCCTTAAAGGTCAGACTATTCTTGCGCTCAACCAAGTCTGTGATTTCCAGCTCTGCTCCTGGCCCAAAACGAACCACCTTTTTATCTGTAGGCAAGTAGTCCTCTACAATCGAGTCAGCTGGTGCCAAAAGCAAAGAACCTGGTGCCATACCATCTGCAATCTGCATTTTTCCTTTGGCAATCTCAGAACGGTCTTTGAAAAAGGCCAAATGAGCCTCTCCAACCAAGGTCACAATGGCTGTCTTAGGATGAGCCAATTCAGACAAGAGATGGATATCCCCCAAGTGATCCTGCCCCATTTCCAAGACCAATTTTTCAGTATCATCTGGCATATGAAGAACTGTGTAAGGAAGACCAATCTCGTTATTGTAATTGCCCTGAGTTTTGTAGGTCTTGTAGGTTGTTGATAATAAATGTGCCAACATATCCTTGGTCGTCGTTTTTCCATTTGAACCCGTTACGGCAAAGACATCAACAGCCGTTTTCTCAAGATAGTAGGCGGCTAGTTGTTGAAAGGCAATCAAAACGTCAGCTACTAGAATGTAGGGATGATTTGCAACCTCTTTCTCAGACAAGGTTACTGCTGCACCATTTTCAAAAGCTGTTTCGATAAAGTCATGACCATCGCGCGCACCTTTGAGTGGCACAAACAAATCACCTGTCCCAATCAAACGACTGTCAAACTCAGCCTTTTCTAACTGAACGTCCGCAAAAAGACTAACATCATTTTTAGCTCCAACAGCTTGGGCAACTTCGTGGATTGTTAATTTCATTTCTACTCCTTTAAAAAGGGGTGAAGTCCGAGAACTTGACTCACCTAACAGTGATGGTTCTAACTCCTACCCTCTCTTTCATTTTATAGCAAATGCGCTTCGCGCTTGTCAAAACTTTGCTTAGCAAGATCAACCAAATGCTCAATTAGTTCTGGGTAGCTGATTCCCATATTGTCCCAAAGTAGTGGATACATAGACCACTGGGTAAAACCTGGCATGGTATTCAGCTCGTTTAGGAAAATCTCGCCCCTATCTGTATAGAAGAAATCACAACGAGACAGACCGAGGCCACCAATTGCACGGAAGGCTGTTTCTGCATTTCGACGCATGACAGCTACCACATCATCACTGATTCTAGCCGGAATATCCATAGTAATCTTGTTATCGATATATTTGGCATCATAGTCATAAAAGGCAACATCCTTGACCACTTCGCCAGGAAGCGTACTCTTGACATCGTAGTTACCCAAGAGACCGACCTCAATTTCGCGCGCGTTCACCCCTTGCTCTACCAAGACACGGCTGTCATATTGGAAGGCAAGTTCCAATGCTTGACGGAGCTCATCTTGATTTTCAGACTTAGAAATACCGACACTTGAACCCATGTTTGATGGCTTCGTGAAGACTGGATAAGTCAATTTTTCTTCAACTTCAGCGATTTTAGCAGTCACATCATCCCCTTCGACGATAGCCACATAAGGAACTTGAGCAATCCCGACAGATTCTAAGACACGCTTGGTCGTGATTTTATCCATAGCAAGACTTGATGACAAGATATTGCAGCCGACATAAGGCATTTTCAAAACTTCCAAGAATCCTTGAACAGAGCCATCCTCTCCCATTGGGCCATGAAGAACTGGAAAGACTACTGCACCTTCTTCGTAGATGGCACTTGGCGCTATTTTCTTGTCCCAGTCAATAGTCGCATTGGTCATGAGATGATCCTCTTGACCTGGAGTCTGGCTAAATTCTTGCGTTTTGATAAAGTCACCTGACTGACTGATAAAGAAAGTCTTGACTGTGAAACGGTCGTAGTTTACCGCACGCATTACACTTTCAGCTGAAAGGACAGAGACTTCACGCTCTGCACTACGCCCACCGTATAAAAGAATAATCGTTTGTTTCATATTGCTTGTCCTAATTCTAATAGAATACTCGTTCTTTAGTATATCATATTTGCTTCTTTTTTGAAACTTGTATCTAAAAAAGCCCTCATTTGAGAGCTGAAATTCTACCTATCCACCACTTGAGCTTCAAAGTGTGCTGATTTGTCGTCTACCTTGGTCATGGTAATCGTATAGGACTTGTTATTGGTTACATAAAAAAACTTTCTCCCCTTGGTAGTTGACAACAATCCCATACTAAATTAATGTCTTTTTTATTGTTCGGAAGCTCTTTATCATCAAACCTTTTTGGAGCTCTATCCATTCTGCAAAATTTCGTTCTCTTTCCTTTTTCTACGCTGACCCGACCACCTGATAAACTGCAACAATACTATCATACGAAGAATTAAATAGACCAAACGAAGGATTTTCATCTTTCCAAGAGCTGATAAGAAGTTTTTCCTTGCATTCCCCACTTCTTGAACTAACTGTTCAACCGTCTTACCTGTTTCCTCTTCAATAGCAACTGCATTCTTTGAAATCAAATAATATTTTTGTTCTAATCTGCTGATATAGGCTTTGGAAATTGGCTCGTCTAAGAAAAAATATACTCTATCAGCATATTCATCCTGAGACAGCGTATAGTAAACTTCAGCTTCACTCTCCCATTTTTTAGGAAAACTAGTTATTCTAATATTTCCATAGTCTAAATGCATCATTCCATCTAAAACGTCATTAGTCCATTCTTCCGCATAATGGTATAATTTCATTTTCTTATCTACCATTGGCCAAACTATAACATACCGACTATGCATGAATTCCTTAGTTAATGCAGAATTACTTGCCAAACTGGTCGCACTAATCTCATATACTGACCAAATAAGAACTAAGAGCATTAAGACAGCTTGAGTTGGTTTGTTTTTATAATATTTTTTCATTTTATTTAACATTTTACTCTCCAACTGCGGGATTAGGTTTATCTAAATCTTTTTTGACATTTTGACTAGTATTCGCCACTAGATCCTTTCTTGCATATTCGAAAGAAACAAGCTGATTGTTACTTTCAAAGCAAATAAGTCTCCTTTACTAAACAATTGCAACTACTGAGGCCTAGTTTACGGTTCCTAAATCTACCGATCCACCACTTGAGCTTCAAAGTGCGCCGGTTTGTCGTCTACATTGGTGATGGTAATCGTGTAGGACTTGTTATTGGTTACATTAAATACTTTTTCCCCTTTGTAACTGACAACAATTCCATCCCGTACTAAATTAATGTCCTTTTGATTGTTTGGAAGCTCTTCATCATCATTTTCTGAATGATTTCTTCTAAAAAGTTTTTGTTCTTCAACACCATAAAAAATATCGCTATCCATCTCAAACCAAACTTTTTTACCTGATAATTTAAGCTTATTAGTGTCATTTTTTTTCAAGATTAATTCTAAGTAGTATTCTACATCATGTGTCCGAGGATTTACTGTAAAGTTAGCCGACTCTCCTGGTTGCAGAGTATACTTACCAAGATTTTGTGCCCATAGATTAAAGAAAAAAATGGCCGCCAAAACTACAACAAGTGTTAAACTACAACCTAAATTCCAATTTGATTTTCTCTTCAAGTTCATTTGTAACTCTCCTTATAGTCATTAATTCAGTCTTGAATCATCTTAGCATCTCCTGGATTATCTCCATAATTTCCATTAATAATGTTCTCTAAATATTTCAAAGGATTCTTATCTGACCATCCCTGAGCCACTCCTGCCCCAACTTTCAAATATGCATCACTCGATTCTAAGTAACCTTTACCAACATAGCCAAAGAGATAATTTCCCAAATAATCAGACTTCATCCCTTGTTTCCACTTTCGTCCCCAGAGTGAGAACGGATATTCTTCTCTGTATGTTCGGTTTTTTAAGTCTAGCGGTTTATTAGAATTAACCAAATCTATAAATGTTCCATTGTCTCCAATCTCATTTCCTATAGCAATCGAATTATCGACTCTTCCATTATCACCAGGGCTTTTCCATTTTCCAACTTATCTAAGATTTCTGGTATTCTTTATGCAAATCCTTAGCTTTCTTAGAAGAATCATATTTTGCACTCTCAATCTTCACATCCTTCATCTTCTGCACCCAGCTCATGTCCACACCGTCCGCATAGTAGTTGCCATCACAATTGACGAGGTATGGGGAATTTACACAAATAGATTCCTAGTAATCACTAAAAAAGGAAACTCTGGAAATGAATAGTCCTCACGAAGTATAGAACTAAAAGAAAAAAGGGGAGTGTAAAATTGGTAACTTAAGTTTTACAAAGAAAAGAAGACAAGAATAAAGCTATCAAAGTGAAAAAATAATCATTTTTTCTTCATTTTACTTTTCTAGTTTCCTCTATTCACCTGTCACCTGCGCTTCAAATCTAATGTCTCTGTCTGAAATATTCGTTATTTTTATTTGTTTTGCGTTTGGAATCTCAAATTCCCAAGATTCTTTAGATTGAAGAACTACACCTTTTTCTGATAAATATATACTATTATTTGTATCGTTTTCTTTTATTTTTGTTGGGATATTACTTGACGATGAGTAGATTTCGCTAATTTCTTGCTTCAAAACATCATAGTTAGTCCCTAAAAGGTTTCCTTCTCCCTTCTGCCACCATGAGGTTTTCCCAGATAATTCTAATTTCCCACCAGAAATCTTAGATAGATATAATTTTGGAGTAAATTCCTTTTGTTTTGAGGTCGGAACTTTTAAAACTATGGAATCCCCTGGTTTCAAGGTATAACTCGCATTTTTGAAATACAAAAAAATATAATAGGAAAACACAATCGCTACAATAGCAACTATTCCAGAACATCCTAGATTCCATTTATTAAATTGTTTTCTTTTATTTTTCACGCGTACTTCTCCCCATTCTTCGTCAGAAACTCAGATTGAGACATATCACTAATCTGCTCCAAGATCCTCTCTCCAAATATCCTTGTCGGTCACATCAACCCAATTTTTGGGGCTAAAGCGACTAGAGTATATGGAGGTCCAGTTTACCGATCCACCACTTGAGCTTCAAAGTGTGCCGGTTTGTCGTCTACATTGGTGATGGTGATCGTGTAGGGAGTTTCTTCCGTCACCCCAAATACTTCCTTTATCTCCCCTTGAACCACTATACCATCACTTTCTAAATAGATACTTTTACTCTTATCATTTGGTAAGTCTTTACGCTCGGTTTTGTCTTTTAAAAAAATTAGCTCCGTTATTGTTTGCTTTTCAACATTATAGACTATATTACTGTCTTTCATTCCCCAACCTTTTCGACCGGACAATTTTAACTTCGCATCATCTAATTTTTTAAAATGTAGTTCCGAATTATACTCTAGCTGATCTGTATTGGGATAAACTCTCAATTGAACACTTTGACCAGGTTGCAGAGTGTAATTACCAGCATTTAAAACCACACAAATAAAAACTGCCGCAAACGAACCATACAACAATCCGATGATCATTCTTGAGAGACTGCTTTTAAAGTGCCGTAAAAGTAGAAATAAAGACACAATAAATAACACGGGTGTTAGCATTTTAGTTTTCCTCTCTCATCACTATTAAAATCCAGAAGAACTGTGGCCTTCAATCCCTCCTTAAAAGAGAGTATATTTTCCAACCCAAAAGAAAGCAGACCAAAGCTATCGAATAGTAGAAAATTTTCTGAAGCAAATGATTTAAAACTATCTTTCTCATCTGATTCACAACTGTATATAACTGATTCATCGCATTGTCCGAGCGTTGTTCCCAAACGGTCACTGAAGAACCTGTGTTACTTTCAATCACAGCTTGATTTTCACTTGCTAATTTCAAATATCTCCCAGCATGATACAACCGCTTTTCCCCATTTAACCAACTAATTTCAACACTCTTGTCTCCTTGTAATCGATTATTGTAACTGATGGATACCGCTTGATTCTCAGAAGAAATCTTACTTTCAATTTGATTATAGTCATCCACCACATAGATAAGGCCGATGTTCTTTCCATTTTCTTTTGAGGGCACTAGATGAATATGCTTATCAAGAGCATGCCAATCCTGATCATTTTTATCTTGAATCAATTTAACCATACTACTATTCACATCCATCTTAGAAAATGAAATATATTGGTAGATCGGCTTAATGATGAACAATACCATATAAAAAAGGAAAAATAGGATAGACTTACTTTTATTTCTCATTTACTGCTCCAAAGTAACTTTTTTTACAAAATATTCTTAAGAACTCTGTCATGGCAACCTGCCTTTATAAAACTATTACCTCGTCGTTCCGTTTGTTATTCGGTTCTCCATATATCCTTAACTGTCACTTCTCCCCAATTATCTAGGCTAAAACGACTGGCATATATGGAAGTCCAGTCTGCCAAGACTTTGTGACGGAGTATTTCATCTGCTTCCCTGCGAATCTCATCGGCAGTCTTTCCATGCTCCGTTAGAAAGGCTTCTACTTGAGACTGATGATAATATCTCACGCTTTTCTCATCGTGATACCACATAAATCGTTCTAATTGCTGATTGTTTACATCGTACAGGTAATCTACATTTATGGTTGTCTCTGTATCTGGCAGTCTCAAACGCATCTCTATCCCAACTTTCGTCATCTCCTGAAATCCAAAATAAAAATAATAACCTAGAGATTGAATAGTATTTGGTAAATCTACACTTTTATAATCAATAGAATGAATAGAAATTTCTTGAGAATCGTTGTCCACAAATTTTAAACTTTTTAACTTATAAAAAGCTCGACCTTTCCATAGAAACGTATAATTGTGATAATCACTTTCTTCGTAGTATATTTCATCAAAAATATTGTGAACTCTCTGATATTTATAGTACTGAAAACCAGAGAAAGATAATAATAGAACTATTAGCAACGAAAAAATTGCAAATTTCCTCTTCTTCATCTAATCACCTCATCTCTGTCAACTCTTGATTACCTGTTTCAATATTTCGAATGAAATTATCAATACTTGGGTAATTTTTTTGTAGCTTATCTACGGTATCTTTTTCTAGTAAAATCCCTCAACACACCCCGTTGTTCATACGACATTGTGTTAAGAAAGAAGTTACTTTCTCTGGTAAACTATCCATACAAAGTCTGATACATCTTTTTCATGAAAGCCTCAAGCTCTTTTTGAACAATCTTTAATAGGCGCTCTTCTTCAGCTTGGGGGATAGTCACTCTCTCATTTTTATTTTTTTCATTTGTTTGAAAATAGGCGCTAGAAACTATATCCAAGTTCTTATCCAATTCATATAGTACACTAGTTATTTTACCATCTATCTCTATTTCAAAATAAGCAGTAACCCCCCGTCCACGATACGATATTTTCAAATCGATGTCTCCTTTTATTTCTATGGAGTCAATTCCTCCATCCAAGCGAATAGCTCCATCGGGAGGAATGACATAGCCCGCTTTACGGATGTCAGGCGCATATTTCCCTGATGCCATCAAACGTTGTAAGACGGCTATATTGTCCCTCTC
>NZ_KV808776.1:53323-53966 GCF_001812375.1 Streptococcus sp. HMSC077F03 | reverse complement strand
GTACACTAGTTATTTTACCATCTATCTCTATTCTAAAATAAGCAGTAACCCCATTCCGTCCCGGATTTGAGATATCCAAATCGATGTCTCCTTTTATCTCTATGGAGTCAATTCCTCCATCCAAGCGAATAGCTCCATCAGGAGGAACGACATAGCCCGCTTTACGGATGTCAGACGCATATTTTTCTGACGCCATTAAACGTTGTAAGACGGCTATATTGTCCCTCTCTTCAAAGGAGGTTTTTAATTGCATATGTTCTTGATGGTTTTGATACTGAAAGTAAAGATTCAAACCAGTAGCTAAGGCAATTACAGAACCAATCACGATTAGCATTTTTTTAAGTCCCGACATTTTTTCACCCCCTCTGTCTAAGTTATCATAGAAGTGTTGTTCATACGACATTGTGTTAAGAAAGAAGCTACTTTCTCTGGTAAACTATCCATACAAAGTCTGATACATCTTTTTCATGAAGCCATCAATCTCGCTTTGAACAATCTTTAATAGGCGCTCTTCTTCGGATTGAGAGATGTTCACACTCTCTTTTATATTTTTTTCATTTATTTGAAAATAGGCGCTAGAAACTAAATCAAAGTTCTTATCCAATTCATAGAGTACACTAGTTATTTTACCATCTATCTCTAT
>NZ_KV808776.1:51400-53223 GCF_001812375.1 Streptococcus sp. HMSC077F03 | reverse complement strand
TTCACCCCCTCTGTCTAAGTTATCATAGAAGTCTTGTTCATACAGCATTGCGTTGAGCAAGAAGCTTCTTTCTCTGGTAAACTATCCATACAAGGTTTGATATATCTTTTTCATGAAGTCATCAATCTCGCTTTGAACACTTCTCAACAAGTAATCTTCTTCGGCTTGTGAGATAGAAACAATCTCTCTTTTCCCGTTACCATTTTGCTGAGAATAGCTGGAATCAATTAAATTCAGATTTTTATCTAAAATAAAAGTTATATGTGTTTGTTTTTCATTAACCTGTGTGATGAAAAATAACTGAAAATCCTTAGCATCCTTTTTGGGAGGGCTAATTTTCAAATGTAACTCTCCTTCTATTTCTAATGGATAAATAACTCCATCCAATCGAATAGCTCCGTCAGAAGGAATAGTATAACCTGCCTTGCGGATGTCAGACGCATATTTTTCTGATGACGTCAAGCGATGAAGAACCTCAATTCTTTCATTTTTCTCAAAGGCTTCTTTTAAAGCACTAGATTGTTGGAAATGATTGTAAGTAAAATATAAAGGAATCGCTAATAGGAACAAGGACAATACAATCAACCATTTAAACTGTTTTACTTTGTCTAACATTCGCCTTTCCTCTATCAACACTCTCTTTCAAATAGGTGGGATTATAAATTCTCACTCACCTTCCTCATCGTCATAAACTCGTTCGCCATGGATTTTGATGTATTCTTCATTCCTGCGGTCATCTTCTTCCCAGACTGGGTCTCTCACATCGTCCATAAACGGAATTTCTTCCAAACTCAGCTCATTAGCTTCTTTATAACTCATCGAAAGGATATCCTCATGCCGATTTTTAAATTCCTCCACACTTAACCAGCTCTCTTTATCATCTTCGCTAATCTGACCATCAATAGCAGTCGCAATTTCAATGGCCATAATATACATAGCTCGTTTATCAACAGTGAGAAGGTCAAGGTGGGTAGAAGCTAAACGTAGACAGTCTCCTTTTTCTCGATAGTCTGTTGCTGGATTGTCTTCAAAATCTAATTCAAGATTTTCATATACATGACTCCCAAATTTATTGATAATCCCTTCTTTCAACTGAACATTATTCCATCTGTTATCATGCATCCACTTATTCAATTTCAAGTGAATAGTTGGGTCTGTTTTAAATGGGCGAGTATTCCCAAAATAAGAAATATCTACTGTCTTCCCATCTTTAGTATCAAACCACATTCTCTTCGCTAGTTCTAAGTAATCAAATGGAATTTCTTTGGTATAATCGCCTTTGATGTATAGTCTCACTCGTCGTCCTCATCGTCATAAACACGTTCGCCATGGATTTTGATATATTCTTCACGAAGGCGCTCTTCTTCATCCCACAAAGGTTCCTCTACAGGTTTCAAACTTTTCAGTTCCTCCACGCTGATATCGGTTGCTTGATCGTAACTTAGTGATAAGACATCCTTGTGCAACTCCTTAAAAGTCTCTACATCCATCCAGGTTTGCTTATCATCCTCGCTAATTTTTCCATCAATTGCACCAGCCACCTCGATTGCCATGATATACATAGCACGTTTATCAACCGTTAAAATATCCGTATGTGTTGTAGCAATCCTAAGGTTTACTCCACGTTCTCTCCCATCAGTAATAAAATCATTTTCAAATTCCAATTGAATGTTTTCATCAGAAAACGAATTCCAAGGATTGCTCTTGTCGTATGGTATATGATTCCATCGTTTATCCTTAAATCGCCATTTATCAAATTGAACTCCAAAAAAGAAATCATCCTGTAACATAGCATCATCACCAACATTGGAGAAACTTATTTT
>NZ_KV808776.1:49514-51300 GCF_001812375.1 Streptococcus sp. HMSC077F03 | reverse complement strand
TCACCAACATTGGAGAAACTTATTTTCTTGCCATTCCGTTCTTTAAACCACATCTTCCAAACTAGTTCTATAGTAGTAAATGTTATTTTTTTAGCATAATCACCTTTGATGTAAATTCTCACTCGTCGTCCTCATCGTCATAAACACGTTCGCCATGGATTTGGATGTACTCCTCACGCTTCCTATCCAATTCTTCCCAGATGGGATCGTCAATAGCTTTCAAAACCTTTATCTCTTCTAAACTAATATCGACTGCTTCGTCGTAGGTCATATTCAGTAGGTCTTTATGTTTCGTTTTGAATTCTTCAACACTCAGCCAAGTTTCTTTGTCGTCTTCGCTGATTTGACCGTCAATGGCAGATGCCACCTCAATCGCCATGATATAGAGCGCTCGCTTGTCAACCGTTAGAATATCCTTATGAGTCGTGATTATTCGAAGATAGTCTCCTTTTTCTCGCCCATCACTTTCATAAGAATCTTCAAAATTTAAATTTAAATTTTCACGCTTAAAAGTCGCCCAAGAGTCTTTTCCTATTCTAAAATCAGCCATTCCCCAACGCTCATCATTTGAAGAAAATTTATCTAGAGTTAAACTCAAATAAAAATTATCATCAAATGCATAAGAAAAACCAACTTTCACTCCCTTACGTTCTTTGAACCACATTTTCCAAGGATATTCCATACAGTTTTGGTATATACTAGTTTCGTAGTTGCCTTTAAGATATAGTTTCACTCGTCGTCCTCATCGTCATAAACACGTTCGCCATGGATTCGGATATACTCCTCGCGCTTCCTATCCAATTCTTCCCAGATGGGATCGTCAATAGCATCAATCGTTTGAATTTCTTCCAAACTCATCTCATTTGCTTCATCAAAGGTTAAAGATAAGATATCTTGGTACTTTTCCTTGAATTCCTCGATTGTCAGCCATGTGTTCTTATCATCTTCACTGATTTGTCCATTAAATATTGTGGCAATCTCAATAGCCATGATATATAACGCTCTTTTATCAAGAGTGAGCAGTTCAAGATGGGTAGAGGCCAAACGTAAACAGTCTCCATTTTCTCGAAAATCTGTTACATAAGCATTCTCAAATTCCAAATTTAGATCTTCATCAATTTGTGAATAAAAACGGTATTTTATTCCTTCTTGTATCGGAACATGCAACCAACGTTCATCACAATCCTGCTTATCTAGTTTTAGATGAATGGCTATATCATTCCTATCTCTGATTTGAAGAAAACCAGAATAGGAGAGTGGGATGCCTTCTCCTTGATAACTTTCAAACCACATCCTCTTCGCTAGTTCTAAATAATCAAATGGAATTTCTTTGGTGTAATCACCTTTAATATATAGTCTCATAAATCTGAGATATCGCCTCCATGTGCTAGTATGTATTCTTTTCGACGATTAGCTTCTTCCTCCCAAAGAGGGTCGTCTACAACATCCATCGTTTGAATTTCTGTCAAACTTAGTTCATTTGCTTCTTCAAAAGTCAGAGATAGAATAGCCTCGTGCTTTTTCCTAAACTCCTCGACTGTTAGCCATGTCTTCTTATTATCCTCGCTAATTTGCCCGTCAATCACCTTTGCAATCTCAAGCGCCATAATATACATAGCCCGTTTATCAACTGTCAAAATTTCTAGATGGGTGGTTAAAATACGGAGATAGTCACCCTTTTCATTATAATCTGTAGCAAATGCATCTTCAAAATTAATTTCAATACATTCTTTAATATGTGAAAAGAGACTTCTTACCCCTTCCTTTAGGGGGACACTAGACCATC
>NZ_KV808776.1:0-49414 GCF_001812375.1 Streptococcus sp. HMSC077F03 | reverse complement strand
TCTTCTGGAAACCACATTTTGCCAGCTAGTTCCAAATAACCATAAGGTACTCTTTTTGTATAATCGCCTTTTAAGTATAATTTCATTCTTCCTCGTCGTCATAAACTGGCTCGCCATGGATTTTGATATATTCTTCCCACCCTCTGTGTAATTCATCCCAAAGGGGTTCATCAATCGCCTCCATAACCTCTAGTTCTTCCAAACTAATATCGACTGCTTCGTCGTAGGTCAAATTCAGTAGGTCTTTATGTTTCGTTTTGAATTCTTCAACACTCAGCCAAGTTTCTTTGTCGTCTTCGCTGATTTGACCGTCAATGGCAGATGCCACCTCAATCGCCATGATATAGAGCGCTCGCTTGTCAACCGTTAGAATATCTAGATGAGTGGAAATAATTCGCAAATAATCACCTTTCTCACGTCCATCGCTTTCATAAGAATTTTCTAGATCCAATGTCAAGTTTTCATATTCAAATGTCTTCCAAGGGTTTATATTTGTATTAAAATTTGCACTCTCCCAACGTTCGTCATTATATTTAAATTTATCCAACCGTAAATTCAAATGTAAATCTTCATCCCAAGCATAGGAAAAATCAAGTGGAATTCCTTTTCGCTCTTTGAACCACATTTTTTGAGCTATTTCTTTAAACTCTTCATAAAAATCAGTCTTGGTGTAATCACCTATGATATAAAGTCTCACTCGTCGTCCTCATCGTCATAAATACGTTCGCCATGGATTTTGATATACTCTTCCCGAAGTCGCTCTTCTTCTTCCCATAAAGGATCTCTTACTGGCACCATTGTCTTTAATTCTTCCAAACTAATTTCAACCGCTTCATCATAAGTCAGTGAAAGAACAGCCTTATGATATTCCTTAAATTCTTCTACACTTAGCCAACTTTGCTTGCCGTCTTCGCTAATCTGACCATCAATGGCAGATGCTACTTCAGTTGCCATAATGTATAAAGCACGTTTGTCTACAGTTAAAACATCTGTATGAGATGTGGCGATACGTAGATAATCCCCACGTTCTCTCCACTCTGTAATGAAAGTTTTTTCAAATTCCAATGTTATACTCTCATATTCCAAAGACAACCAAGGATTGCTCGGAATTATAAAAGAAGCTTTATCCCATCTTTCATCAACAGAAGCCCATTTGTGTAACCGAACACCAAAGTATAAATCATCCTGTAGCATGGCATCATCACCAACATTGGAGAAACTTATTTTCTTGCCTTTCCGTTCCTTAAACCACATCTTCCAAACAAGCTCTCTAGTTGTGAAGTCTATTTTTTTCGTATAATCACCTTTGATATAAAGTCTCATAAATCTGAGATATCGCCTCCATGTGCTAGTATATACTCTTTTCGACGAGTGGCTTCTTCCTCCCAAAGAGGGTCGTCTACCACATCCATCGTTTGAATTTCAGTCAAACTTAGTTCATTTGCTTCTTCAAAAGTTAGAGATAGAATATCCTCATGTTTTCTTTTAAACTCCTCGATTGTCAACCAGCTAGCCTTATTATCCTCGCTAATTTGCCCATCAATCACCTTTGCAATTTCAAGCGCCATAATGTACATGGCTCGTTTATCAACTGTTAAAACTTCTAGATGGGTGGTTAAAATACGGAGATAGTCTCCTTTTTCATTGTAGTCTGTAGCGAATGCATCTTCAAACTCTAGGTCAATACATTCGTCAAGATGTGAAAAGAGTCTTCGTACCCCTTCCTTTAGGGGGACACTAGACCATCTCTTATCAGCAGTGCTTTTCCTCAAGGATAAATTTGAGAAAAAATCTTCTTGTAATGCATCATTGTTCCCAGCATTTGAGTAAGAAATTTGCTCATCTTCTGGAAACCACATTTTGCCAGCTAGTTCTAAATAACCATAAGGTACTCTTTTTGTATAATCACCTTTTAAATATAATTTCATTGTTCACTCCTTATTGCGTCAAGTATTTAAAAGCTTTCCACATATTTTTGATAATTTCCTCTTTTGCACCTTGACCAAGTCCTTTTAGTTCAGAACGTTTGTTTACCCAGTCTACAATATCCTGCCTACTTGAAATCCTTGAAACCTCGATATCTATGTCAAGGTCATAACCCGATTTCCCACTCCCCGATTGAACTTGGATTTTCCCACTATCTGGCTCCGCATCAACTCGAATATTATCGACTTTTTTACCTTTAACTCGTCCAGAGACCTTTTTCCCAAAAGACTTACTCGTTGGTTTATTGGCCTGCCAGCTGTCATAGTTACTAGAATAATTAACCTGAATTTCACCATTTAGTAAGGCCGTCTTTGTGATAGCTGATAAGCTGGACACTGCTCCACTAGCTATCAGTACATTCCCATATTGTACCCCTGTTACGGATGCTGCCGTACCAGCTACGATACTTGTCCCTGCTGTTGGTGGACCAGCCATGATACTCAAGACTTCAAGGGCGCCACTCGCAAAGTAAACTCCCAATCCAGAGAAAATTTGAGCTACTCCACTCCAAAATTCGACTGAATTTGCTTCAAAGTTTTGGGCTTTTAGTTCATCAAACTTTTTGTTAACCAAATGAGTATAGTCAGCATCGTATTTCCCATTTTTTAAAACGACATAGCCTTGCTCCAAGGGATGAATGTCAATGATATTCCCTGTTTCATCAATCTTAAGAGTGTGATTGTAGTCGTCGATTATTTTATCCCATTCGGACTTGTCGTGACCTTTTAAGCGCTTCTTTAATTCGGCACGATAGTGGGCATCGCCATCATCCGATAGCATCATATCCCTAGAAGCTTTATTGATGGCACGAGTTTCCGAGTCTTGAAAATCTCTTTTGGCATGCGAAACAATCTTCACATCCTTCATCTTCTGCACCCAGCTCATGTCCAGACCGTCCGCATAGTAGTTGCCATCGCTATCGACAATGACTTTACTTAGTTGCGTAGCTCCTTGAATCGCTAGGCTAAGGACTTCTAGACTATCGCTGAAATACTGGGAAACCTCTGAGACAAAAAATTCTAGTTTTTCAATCTTGTCATCCAAATCCTGAATACCTGACTCGATTTGAGACTTAGTATTGTAGAGGATGGTCTTCTCAGAGAAAGCTTTCCCCCAATTCAGTGTAAAGAGGTCTTTGATTTGATTTAGCCAGTTCTCCCTCGCTTGAATCTGAGCTTCTACGATAGCTAACTGCTCTTCCCTCAATTTTTTCAGTTCCTTGAGCTGGTCCAGGTCCAAATCTCCATATCCTGAGACCTGAGCATCCGCATTTTTGTAGGAGGTCAACTCTAGTTGGATATCATCTATCGCTGCTTGTAACTTCTTGATGCTGGGGATGATAATCTCTGTAAAGAGACCCTTCCCAGCTGTGTAGGCCGCTCCTGTCAGCTCACCTGA
The DNA here is from genome assembly GCF_001812375.1 of Streptococcus sp. HMSC077F03. Taxonomy (GTDB): domain Bacteria; phylum Bacillota; class Bacilli; order Lactobacillales; family Streptococcaceae; genus Streptococcus; species Streptococcus oralis_S. The sequence continues at coordinate 46,030 of NZ_KV808776.1, read as the reverse complement.
GTCTAAAGAGGAAATCAGGTGGTCACATCCACTAGATAAGCGGTCCGTGACTTCATTTGCGACTTGGAGATTGTTAGTCATGGCCTGAATCAATTCTTGGGATTCTTGTGCGCTGTATTTTACTCCCATGGTAGCCGATTCCTTTCTGATATCAGTTCTTCTCTAGCTTCATCGAAAGACCGACGAGCCTTCTTCGTTTGTTTTCCCAATTCATCCAGTTCCTCTTCTACATAAGAGTTGATCTGTCGTTGAATGGTTCTATTTTCACTTTCGATTTGCTCTATCATTTGACGAGAACTGGGTGAGAGAGCCAATAGAGTCGCCATACGATGGTGGATGCTCTGGATTTCTGAGTGAAAGTGAGTTAGCTGCTGTTCATATTGTCTTTTTAGAGTCTGAAGACTTTCTTCTTTATCGTCAATCTTGACAATTTCTCTCCAAAGTTTGTAGCGTTTTTCTTCGTTCTTATCTGCCATTTTTAATGTTCCCACCTCTTAGCCTGCTCTACGTCGCGTTTTTCAATCTTATGAGCAATTTCTGGAAACTTATTTGCTTGGGTCAAAACAGCCGAGCTGAAATCACTGACCGCCTGAAGCATTTGATTGCAGGCCTGACGTCCAGCTTCCATCCCAGCAATTTCAGAAGTATACGAAAATTCTACCTGCTGATTTTGCTTCTTGCTCGTGTCATACCCGACCAATTCATTAATAGCTGCCTCTGCTGCTATCGTGCTAGATTTTATCTTTCCACCCATATTTCAAACTCCCTTTATTCATTGTATATTGACCATATCATAACACAAAAATAGTGCGATTTCAAAACAAACCCTAAGGGCAAATGCGCTCATCTCCTTAGAATAAACTCTATCGCTCAGTGAATGAGTTTGACAAAGACGTCACTAGTCATTTTGGAAACCCGTTTTCTTATGCCTTATAGTTCGAGTAGTTTTATTAGCAAGGCTTGTTCACCTCTCGTGAGAAACAGAAAAAGACAAGCCCTAAGAAAAATTCCTAGGGCTTGTCTTATGTGTCAAAATGAGCTACGTTTTTACTGACTCCTACAACTCTGTCCGATTTTCAATGGCTCGTAAGAGTGTGACTTCGTCCGCATACTCGATATCTGCTCCCACGGCTAGACCTCGTGCTAGGCGAGTGACCTTGATGCCAGCTGGCTTGAGGAGACGAGAGAGATACATAGATGTCGCTTCTCCATCCGCTGTCGCATTGGTTGCTACGATCACCTCTGAAACCTCACTATCCATGAGACGGGTCATGAGACTCTTGAGGTTGATATCGTCTGGGCTGATGCCATTCATCGGAGAAATAAGGCCATGCAAGACATGATAGAGTCCGTGGTATTCTTGGATATTTTCCATAGCAGCCACATCGCGACTATCCTCTAGCACCAAGATGGTTGTCTGGTCTCGAGTCGGATCCGTACAGATAGAGCAGGGGTCATCATCAGTCAAGCGACCACAGATGGAACAATAGGTCAATTCCCGTTTAGCAGACAGGAGATTCTTGGCAAATTCATTGACATCATCATCAGACATTCCAATGGTATAGAAGGCTAGGCGGGTAGCCGTTTTGATTCCGATACCTGGTAACTTTGAATAGCTATCAATCAGCTTGGCAATAGGTGTTGGATACAGCATAAGTTCCTTTCTAATTCATTGGATGGTGTTGGTGATAAAGATTGATAATGTCGCGTGCAATTGAAGGTCCGACACCGTTTGTAAGGTTGGTGTTATGAGGAAAGACGACTGCGACCGCGATTTGAGGATTTTCGGTCGGTGCATAGGCGACTGCGTTGGTATTATTGGCTTTTTGACCGCCATTAACGTAACTTTCCGCAGTACCCGTTTTCCCGCTGATGGAAACGGCTGCGCCATTTGAAAAGGCACGACCAGTTGTCAGAGCACTCGTTCCATGCGAAACTTGATAGAAACCTTGCTGCAAGATAGCCATATCTGATTCTGAGATATTGATCTTGTTTAGTTCCTTAGTGGCTGTTTCTTGAACCAGACTGCCTAAGCCACCTTGGTCATTGTTTGCATAAACTCCTTCAACGATGTGAGGAGCCAAACGTACGCCATTGTTTGCAATGGTTGCGACATACTGGGCTAACTGCATAGGTGTGTAGTTATCAAACTGACCAAAGGAATTATTGATATAGTTCCCCAAATCAAATTCTTTTGGCGTAAATCCTGTAGATTCATCTGGGAGGTCAATCCCTGTTGAAGCTCCGAGTCCATATTCCCCAAAAGTTGATCGCAATTTGCCCATTGCAGTCTCTAACTGTCCCGTTGCGACTGTCATGTTTGGTGTGTAGGTCTGTCCCATGATTCCTAGAGCAGTTTGAACCATATAGGTATTAGAAGAGTATTCTAGAGCCTCAACTGCTGTGATAGGGAAAGAGCCATAGGACAAGGTGTACCATGAATTGATAGGGGCCGAACCTTGGAAAACAATCGGTTGGTCTGTCAAGGTTTGATTACCTGACAAGACTCCATTTTCCCAACCAGAGCTGATGGTCGCCGCCTTAACAACAGATCCTGGCACAAAGACGTTGGTTATTGTTCCAAGCGAATCTGAACTTAATTTACCGGATTCGACATCATGCTTGACACCCGACATCGCCAGAACTGCACCAGTTTTAGGATTAAGAGCTACAGCGTAGACTCCTTCAGAATATTTGGCTCCACCGTTACCCAACTCTGAGTTGAAGTAGCTCTTGAGTAGGTCGTCCACACCATTCTGGAAAGCTAGGTCAACCGTTAATTTGATATTGTTTCCTTTGCTTCCTTCTTCAACATTTTCCACACTTTCCATATTTCCGTGTTTGTCGAGGTGGATTTCTTTGACGGAACGTTTGCCTTGAAGAACATCTTCATATTGCTTTTCAAGATAGGAAGTTCCCACTCGGTCATTGAGAGAATACCCTTTTTTGAGATAGGCATCAACTTCCTCTGCTGGAAGTCCTGACTTTTCATTTGAAACGCTACCGACGATTGTCGATAAAGAAGTGTCCAGTACTTTACGATCCCATGAGGTTGAAATACTGATACCTGGTAATTCCTTGGACGCTGATGCAACGAGAGCAACTTGGGTATCATCTAAGGCATCCGTAGAAATGGTTCCCGTTGCAAAATTTTCAACAGCATTGAGCTGACTAAAGAGATAGATTTCCTTTTTCTGGTCATCTGTATAATTAAGTTGACTCACGTCAATGCTTTCAACCGCATTATTGTAAAGTGTCGCTTCCGATAAGCGGTTCCCATCTGAATCCAGGCGTTTATCGCTTGGCAAGGATTCGACTGTTTTTTTGTAAATATCCTGGTCCGCCAAGTAGTAGTCTGCAATCTGTCGATCTGTCAGATCAGGAGAGGTTACATTTACATATGTGAGGAGTTTCTTGGCTGTCTCCTTCAATACAGCTGCTGTCATTTTATTGTTTCGTGTGAAAGAAACAACTTGCTTGACAGTATTTTCTACCAAGGGTTTCCCTGCCGCATCATAGATCTGTCCACGAGCTGAACTGGTTGTTACCCTTGTTTGGCTGGCTGAGGCCAATTTTGTTTCATAGAAATCTTTATTGAGCACCTGCATGTATAACAAACGACCAATAATGGCCATAAAGAGCAGGATGACAATCGCAAATAATAAATTAAGCCGAATCGGAATCGAATGGCTATTAAATTTTCTCATACAACTAAGACTCTTTTCTAGAAAAATTCCCGATTTCCACCTTTATTTTCCCTAAAATAATAGAGTAAACAGGTGAATCTCAGTACATTTCATTGTACCATATTTTACGGAGAAACTCTTGGAAAAGTCGAAGCATTTTTTGACTTTCAACTGAAAATGCCTTTTTATTTGGTTATCCTAACTTCTATGATATAATGATAGTAATAGTTAGGAAAGCGTTAACTTTTAAGACTTTGACTCATAAAAAGGAGCCTCATGAACAAGCCAGATATCGCAACCATAATCGACCTCCATTTTGAAGAATTAACCGAGCTCGAGCAAGAAATCGCTCGCTATTTTTTGCAAGCTGAAACGATCCAAGATGAGCTCTCTTCTCAGCAAGTTACCCAGAAATTACATATCTCCCAAGCAGCCTTGACCCGCTTTGCCAAAAAGTGTGGTTTTACAGGCTACCGAGAGTTCGTCTTTCAATACCAGCATCAGGCTAGTAAACCGGACACTCATTCGCACAAACACAGTCCCTTGACCAAACGTGTTTTGCGAAGCTACAGTATCATGCGAGAACAAACTCAGGATTTGATCGACGAAGAACAACTGGAACGCGTCGCCCAATTAATCGATGACGCAGAACGAGTTTACTTCTTTGGGACGGGAAGTTCTGGTCTGATTGCCCGTGAGATGAAACTGCGCTTTATGCGTCTAGGTGTTGTCTGTGAAGCTTTGACCGACCAGGATGGCTTTGCATGGACGACCAGTATCATGGATGAAAATTGTCTGGTACTTGGCTTTTCTCTATCAGGCACTACCCAATCCGTCCTCGATAGTTTGTTGGATGCCAAGGAAATGGGTGCCAAGACCATTCTCTTTACCAGCGCTCCAAATAAAAATAGTCAGGCCTACACCGAAACGGTCCTTGTGGCAAGCCACAGTCAATCTTCTTACATCCAGCGTATTTCCGCTCAACTCCCTATGCTCATTTTAATAGATTTGATTTATGCCTACTTTTTGGAAATCAATCGCGAGAGCAAGGAAAAAATCTTTAACAGCTATTGGGAAAATAAAAAACTCAATGGCTATCGTAGACAAAAACGCGTTAGAAAATCCTAGTTTGGTTAAACCAAACTAGGATTGTTTTGTTTTGAAATGATAATAGGCTCCCAACATCCCTGCTGTGTTTTGGTGATGGGCAAATTCTAATCGTGTTTTTTCAGCTAGGCTTGGCACCAAGGCCGCCTTCAAGGCTGTGCGGATCTTCGGTTTGAGGATAGCCTCTTGCCCCATGATCCCGCCACCGAGAATGACCACTTCTGGATTGGCAACGTAGCAAATATTTGCCAGACCTTTTCCTAGATAGTCTACCATGCGGTCAATGCCAGCCATACAGATCTTGTTTCCTTCTGTAGCTTCCTTGAAAATGCGTCGACCATTCCACTGATCAACTGAATCTCCATGAGCTGCTGCTACATACTCTACCAAGGCTGACGTAGAAGCCAGGTCTTGGAAAGCTCCATCCTGCATATGCATATAACCGACTTCGCAAGCTGAGTTGCTAAATCCATGGAAGACTTTCCCATCCATAATCAAGCAACCACCGATACCTGTTCCAATGGTCAAGCAAAGTGTCACACTCGCTCCCTTGCCTGAACCAGATACTGCCTCAGCAAGACCTGCGCAGTTGACATCATTTTCAATCTCACAAGGAATAGCAAAACTCGTCTCGATTTCCTTCTTGAACTGGGTTCCTGCATAGTTGGGAATCTGAGGTCCAGCGTAGAAAATTTCCCCCTTATCAGGATCCACCATCCCTGCAGAAGAAATGGCAACACCTGCTACTGGGCCTTTTTCTAAATAGCTGGCTACGATATCTTTTGTCTTTTGTAAGATATGAGGACCACCCTTATGCGCCTCAGTTGGCATTTCATGCGATTCAACAAGTTGGCCTTCTTGGTCAATCAAACCATATTTGATATTGGTTCCACCGATATCAATTGCAACGTAGTGTGTCATAAATACCTCCTTATGGATTAGAGGAAGCGCTCCTTGGTTTCACGAATCAAGGCTGCAGCTGCTTCTACAACTGGTCGATCTTCTTCCGTCACTGGCGTCAATGGTGAACGAACTGAACCAATGTTAAGTCCTTCATTGATCTTCAAGACTTCTTTGATGACACCGTACATATTTCCATGTGCAGCAGTCAATTTACCAATGATTGCGTTGATAGCGTATTGCAATTCACGCGCTGTTTCCAATTCTTTCTCAGCAATCAACTCATTGAGTTTCAAGAAGAGTTCTGGCATCGCACCGTAAGTACCACCAATACCAGCTTTGGCACCCATGAGTCGACCACCTAGGAACTGTTCATCTGGACCATTAAAGACGATGTGGTCTTCTCCACCAAGGCTGACAAAGGTTTGGATATCTTGAACTGGCATAGAAGAGTTCTTAACACCGATAACACGAGGATTCTTCAACATTTCAGTATAAAGACTTGGAGTCAAAGCAACACCTGCCAATTGAGGAATATTGTAGATAACGTAGTCTGTGTTTGGAGCTGCAGCACTGATATCGTTCCAGTATTTGGCAACTGAGTATTCTGGCAAGCGGAAGTAAATCGGTGGAATCGTTGCAATGGCATCTACACCCAAGCTTTCCGCGTGGCGAGCAAGTTCCATACTGTCTTTGGTATTGTTGCAGGCAACGTGAGCGATGATAGTCAATTTGCCCTTGGCAACTGCCATAACTTCTTCCAAAATCAACTTGCGGTCTGCCACACTTTGGTAGATACATTCACCAGAAGAACCGTTGACATAGAGACCTTGAACTCCCTTATTAATAAAGTATTGAACCAAGGCACGCGTACGCTCTGGACTGACTTCTCCTTGATCATCATAACATGCGTAGAAGGCTGGAATGACACCTTCGTATTTTTTCAAATCTGACATAGATTTTCTCCTAAGATTTCTTTTTTTCTGCTGAGAGCAGTTCTATTTTTTACAAGTTTAGTATACACCTTGTGAAAATCGCTTTCAATATCTTGTATACACTTAGATTTTAGTTTCTACTTGTATTTTAGAAACTGTAACGATTGAAAGTAGTTTCAGAAACACTTCGTCCTACTGGTATTTGGCGAAGATTTTCTCCATCAAACCTGCTTGGAGAAAGACTAGCAAACCAAAACCAAAGAGGATAAAAGCTGACCCACCCAAAAGGAGAGTGAAGGCGGATAGATAAAGAACCATCACGATGAGAAAGAGAATGGCTAACATGAGGAAGAACCAAGGAAAGTTAAAACTTGCCAAGATAAGCCCTTTTTGCAGCACTTCTTTCCAAGACAAATCATAGCGCGCAGCGATGGGATAACTAGCCAACATCACCAGAGTGAGGAAGATGAGAATCCCCAAACAAATAGCCTTGACAATCTGGAAAGGCAAAGCTGCCTGGCCCCAGAAAAGATAGAGATCTAGAAGGCTCAATGACACAATGCCTAACTCTAACAGACCCAACTGAAGCCCCAGTTTCAGATTTTGCTTGAAAGCTCTTAGATAGGTTCTGAAAACTGGAACTCTTCTGCTTCTCTTAATCTCAAACATGGTCTTGTAAAGGCTGATTTTCGCCACTCCAATCGTCACGATGGGCAAACAAGAGACGACAAAAAGAAGATTGACTGTGACGATATCCAAGACCTTCTCGCTGAAACGCATGAGAAAATTATCTGTATCAAATGCTGCCTTGATAAGGCTTACTCCTTTTTGTGCCATGTTTGCTCCTCCTGATTCTTTTAATCAATCAAAATTTTAAAGAGATACTTGCGAACTTTTTCTTCCATCCCTGCGTAGCCATTTGGCTGATGCGGTTCTCCTGGGAAGAAAATCGCAAAATTGTGATAGCCCAACAAGAGTGGGTATTTTTCATGACAATGGACAAAGCCAATGTCACTCGCTTCGTCGAATGCTACTGATTCATCTATGATACGTGAACCGTAGCTCGAATATTCATGTCCTTCTACCAGCAAATGCAAGTCTGCATAGTTCTTATGATGCTCAAATTGATCATTTTCAGCTTGATTGAGGACATTTTCCTGAACAACTAGAAAGACCTTGTCCCCGTCAATCTCATACTTGCCGAGTTCGAAAGAATCCTTACGGTGCTGATAGAGATAGTTAATAGCCTTGTCTAGATTGGGATGGATTCCCTTGTAAAAGGCGATGTTTTTCAAATCGTCAAAAATCATACTGTTTCCTTCGTTTCTGATAGTTACTATTTTTCAGTTTCGAATTATCTTTTCTCTATTTCCCTGTAATAGTGCGGACGGAAGCAAATTCCTTCGGAATTTCATTCCTAATTTTTGAGCCTTTTGCTCTTTCATCGTCAGTCTCAAAAATTCCGTCTAAGATAAGCGTAAGATGCTTATCTTAGATACCACTAAAGCGGAAAATAGCCACCATAAAACGAACCTACTCTAACTAGTATCATGAAAAGAGTTCATTCTTAAGTTTATAAGTGTCTGACAAAACTTCACGAAGTAACTGCATACTCTCCATTTTGTAGACACTTATAACTCTGTATTCTCTTATACTCAATGAAAATCGAAGAACAAACTAGGAAGCTAACCCCAGGCAATACTTAAGTATGGCAAGGTAACGCTAACGTCGTTTAAACTCGATTTTCGCAAGGTCTTATCCTTTAACAGCTCCCATAGTAATCCCTTGAGTGAAGGATTTTTGGAAGACAAGGAAGACGGTTACGATTGGCACGGCTGCTAGAGCTGCACCCGCCATGATCAAACCATAGTTGGTTGCCATTTCGGCCTGCATGGTCGCAACCCCGAGTGAGATGGTCAAGTTTTGACGTGAAGTCAACATAACCAACTGCATAAAGTAGTCGTTCCAAGTATTGATGAAGGTAAAGATTGCAAGGGCTGCAAATCCTGGTTTCACGATAGGGAAGGCTACGCTCCAGAAAGTACGGATCTCACCACAACCGTCGATTTTAGCTGATTCAAGCAATTCTGTTGGGATGTTTTCACTGAACTGTTTCATGAGGAAGACCCCAAATGGCCATCCAATCAAAGGCAAAATCACTGCCCAAAGTGTATCGTGAATTCCCATGAAGTTGACGATACGTACCAATGGTACAAGGACAACTTGTTTTGGAAGAGCCATGGCAGCGATAAAGACTGCAAAGAGAATGCGCTGACCATAGAAACGTTTTTTAGCCAAGACATAACCTGCTAGAGAAGAGGTTGCGCAGACTAAGAACATGGTTACCAGTGAGATAAATACAGAGTTCCACATCCACTGCATAGCAGGGTTTTGCACCATGAGTTGTTGGAAGTTCTCCATGGTTGGCATTTTAGGGAACCACTGTGGCGGAATCATAATGGTATCAGGCTGTGATTTGAAGGCCCCTGTCAAGATCCAGTAGAATGGAAAGATGAACAGTACGGTCAACAAGAGCAAGATAATCGTTGAAATAACAGTGAAAGCTGTTAAGGGTTTCTTTTGTGTAGGTTGCATAACTGTCTCCTTTCTTTAGTATTCTACGTCGTTTCCGAGGATCTTGAATTGAGCAAAGCTGACAATGGCAATCATCACTGCTAAGAAGACACCGATGGTATTGGCATAGCCGTACTCTGTCAATTGGAAGGCTTTTTCGTAAAGGTAGTACATCAAGGTACTTGTTGAATAGTTTGGACCACCAGAAGTCAAGAGCTGAATCAAGGCGAAACATTGGAATGAGTTGATGGTTGTAATGATCGCGATGTAAAGAGTTGTTGGAAGAAGGCTAGGCCATTTGATCTTCCAGAAGACTTGAAACTCAGTCGCACCGTCTACACGCGCTGCTTCAACAAGTGAGTTGTCAATATTTCCCATAGCAGCGATATAAAGGATAATCGGTTGACCAACAGATGTTGTCAAAAGGATGATCATAATCGCTAGCAAGGCCCAGTTTTTATCACCCAACCAAGAAATGTTTTGGCTGATGACATGACTTGACTTAAGGACAAAGTTTAGAATCCCTGATAGGGGGTCATAGATCCATTTCCATACAACCGTTACGGCAACACTACCTGTAACTACAGGAAGGAAGAAGACGAAACGATAAAAAGAACGGGCAATGGCATTTTGATGATAGGTTTGAGATGCTACAAAGAGCGAGAAGAGAACCACAATCGGAACAGATCCAATAACCAGAATAACGGTATTGATCAAAGACTTCACAAAGACAGGGTCTTTAAACATGCGAATGTAGTTGTCCAAGCCCACAAACTCAAATTTAGTCATGGAGTAGTTAAAGAAACTTGTAATGAATCCCATAATCATAGGAGCCAAGACAAAGATGACAAAGAAAAATAACACTGGTGCTAGGAAAGCGTAGGAAATCACTGTTTCCCGCATACGAATTTTATTGACTTTCACAGTCGGCACCTCTCTTTCAAATAGAATAGTTTTTGATTTTCTTGAACTGTTTTAAAACCAAAATGAAATTTTTTAAGATTCGCTTATGTAAGAACTTCATTTTAATTTCGTGACAGTTCCTACCATTTCAAACAAAAGTCCCCCTTTTCTTACACCATAGTGCACAGGGAAAAGGGGGGAATCAATCTGACTTAGCGCTTATTGTTTTGTAGCTTTTTTGATGGTTTCGTTAGCTTTTTCAGTGAAGGCTTTCAAAGCATCCGCTGGTTTTTCGTCACCATTTGATACAGATTGCAACATTGGGAACCAAAGTGTTCTCATTTCAGCAAATCCATCGATAGTATTGTAGTATGGTGAGTAGTATTTAGTCCAGCCACTGATTGTTTCCATACGTTTGTCTTCATAAAGTTTACCAAATGAAGTACGAACTGGGAAGGCGCCTGTACGAACTACGTCTTTAGGACCCCATTCTTTGTCATCTGCGATGAATTGAACAAATTTCTTAGCAGCTGCGATTTTCTTATCGTCTTTGTTGTTAAATACTGCAAATCCGTTTACAAGGTATTCAAGAGATGGTTTACCAGAGTCTGATGGGAATGGTACTTCTACCACGTCTACCTTACTTGCTTCCAAGAGTTTCGCTTGGATACCGTTTTGAGCTGGTGCCCAAAGGATTGTGTATGAAGTTTGACCGTTGGCAAAGTTTTGGATATCTGCTCCACCGTCAAATTGTGAACCGTTGTTCAACAAACCGTCTTTAATCCAGCTAGCAGCTTTTTCAAGACCTTTGACGAATTTAGGATCGTCTGTTGTATATTTGGTTACGTCTTTGTCTGTTACAGAACCGCCATAAAGGTTTGCAATGAAGGCACGTGTTCCTTGGTCTCCCCCTTGACCAGAACTGAACAATGAACCTGGTGTATAGCCTTTATCTTTAAGCGCTTTCAAAACTTTTTCAAAGTCATCAGTTGTCCAACCTTCTTTTACAAGGTTTGCAACTCCAGCATCTTCCAACATTTTCTTGTTCATAGCCATGTAGAATGGAGCTGAACTGATTGGATACATGTAAGCTTTGTCTCCAGCCTTACTTGCTTGTACGATGTTTTCGTTGTTGACATCTTTGACGAATTCGTCTGTGAAGAGGTCGTTCAACTCAGCCAATTTACCATTTTTACCGTATTGGATGATACGCCCTGGTGCGTCAAAAAGTACGTCTGGCGCTGTTCCTGCTTCGATAGCTGTTGTGATCTTTTCAGGTCCTGACTTGAAGTCAATGGTTTCCAATTTCACTTTTACATCTGGATTTGCTTTTTCAAAAGCTTCGATGATTGATTTTTCATAAGTTCCAACACCGTCACCCGTTTTTTCTTGTGTGAAGACTGGGAATGCCCACCAAGTGATTTCTGTTTTTCCGCTATCGCTACTAGAGCTTCCAGCATCTTTACTTCCACCAGAGTTACCACAAGCCGCAAGGCCAAGAATCGCAGCACCCGCAAGTACTGTACAAGCTAGTTTTCTAAATTTCATTTGTATTCTCCTAATTGATAAGCGTATCCATATTGGATAATGAGTTCTTTGAATTTGTATACGTTTTCATTTTATCCGACGCATCGACCACTCTCCTCTTTTTTGAGATTGTGTTATTTAAGACCGGCAACAAAGCGTTCCGTAATCTCTTTTGGTCTAGTAATAGCTCCACCAACAACGATACCTCGCACCCCATACTCAAGGATTTGCTTAGCTTGTTCTGGTGTATGAATTTTCCCTTCAGCGATGACATCCACACCTGCTTCACACAGTTTTTTGATCAGTTCAAAGTCTGGACCATCCACTTTCGGACTATAAGAGGTGTAACCTGATAGGGTTGTTCCAACAAAATCAATTCCTGCTTCAACTGCTGCTATACCCTCTTCAAACGTACTGGTATCAGCCATTAAGAGTTGATGCGGATATTTTTCTTTGACTTGTCGGATAAAGTCCTGAATTTCCAAACCGTCGTAACGTTCACGTTTGGTACAATCCAGAGCAATGACCTCAATGTCTAGTTCAGCCAGTTCATCCACTTCTTTCATCGTAGCTGTAATGAAAGGCTCCTGTGGCGGATAGTCACGTTTGATAATCCCGATAATCGGGAGTTTCGTAACCTCCTTAATCTCCTTGATATCTCGAACACTGTTTGCTCGGATACCGACTGCTCCACCTTGCTCAGCCGCTTTGACTAGCAAGGGAATGACTCCTCCCGCTTCTGTATAAAGCGGTTCGTGAGGAAGTGCCTGGCAAGAGACAATGATTCCATCTTTGATTTGTTCAATCAAGGCTTCTTTGCTGATCTGTGGCATCCTCTTTCCTCCCTTTCTTGTTCTTATGGGCTTATTATATATCATTTGTTAAGCGCTTTCAATAGATTGTAGTAGAATAGATTTCAGTTTCAAAACTATTTTATAGAACAGACTATCCTGAAAGTAGTTTCAGACTTCTTATGATTTTGAATCAACCTGAATGTCGTCAAAAAAGATAGCAGGCTGAAAAACCTGCTACCTCTTCCGATACCTAGTCAAATAGCTTTTACTTATTATTCTTTTCTCTTCTTGCCAAATGCAAACAAGGATAAAAGAACACCTGCAAGACCAAGGGAAATCAGTGAGCTTGTTTCCTTGCTTCCTGTATTTGGAAGTTCATCTTGTTTAGCGGCTGGCGCTTGATAGGTCACATCTTGGCCTAGAGACAGTTTGTTGTCTGCAGCTACTAATACTAGATTGGTGTCTCCCTTGTACTCTGGCACTTCATGGACTGCTGCCTCAGCGCCATTGACACCTCCCTTATACTCTGGCAGGTCATTTGAAGCTGCCAAGACAAAGTTAGCACCTCCTCTATATTCCGGAAGTTCGTTTGAGGCTGCTAGAACTGCATTGACACCACCCTTGAACTCTGGAAGTTCATGGACTGCTGCCTCAACAGCGTTGACCCCACCTGTAAATTCAGGCTTTTCAACCGTTGGCGCTGGTTCTTCGCCTACTGTTGATAATGGACCGGTGTACTCTGGCATCTCTGCCACTGGGGCTTCCTCAGCATTGACTCCACCAGTGAATTCGGTTTTTTCTACTGTAGGAGCTGGTTCTTCACCTACTGTTGCCATTGGACCTGTATACTCCGGAACTTCATGAACCGCTGATTCTTCTGCATTAACACCACCTGTGAACTCTGGAACCTCATGGATAGCAGCTTCACTGCCATTAATACCATCGCTTAGTTTAGAGCCAGCTAAAGAAACTGGTAAATTGTGCATGCTTTCAATTGCACCCTCAGCTAGACCTGTAATCCTTTGACCCATATCCCCTGGGTCTATTGTGAATAGGAGAGTTTTTGTATCGTACTGGGTCATAAAGGTTGCTGTCTTGCCATTTGCCAATTGAAGGGTCGGAGCCTTGTTGACCAATACTTCCGAATCGAACTCCATGGCTATAATGCCTGGCCATTTTTGGATAGCATATTTTACTTTTGCTTCTTTAGGAGAAACTCTTTCCTTGGTCAAGAAATCCCAGTTGAACTTCTTGAAGGAAAGTGTGTATGGAACACCTCCAGGAGCATGGTGTTCATATAAAAGTCCAAATTCATCTGGTCCGATTTGTTGAAGTGAGTTATAAGCATACTCACCTTCTTGAATCAAATGGTGGTGCAACCAAGTTAACTGACCATCTTCTTCTACACGAGCCACTCGAATATAACCATTTTTACGACCAGGACCATTTGCATTTGCTAATAGAATATACTCTTTGCCATTTTGAACCGTGTGAGTCGCAGCCATTTGAACATAAACGTCTGGCACATCGTAGCGTTCAACGTTATTGTCCCAAGTTAGACCACCATCATGACTGGTTGCAACCTGTAGATCTTCTGTCAACCCACGCATAAAGAGTTTGAGGTCCCCATTGTTTAACTGAACAACTGAAGCTTCTGTATTTTGAGCATAATAATTACTCATTGTACTTGAATCGACTACTGTACCATCATAAAGTGTACGATTGTCGTTGACACCACCACCCATATGCCAAGTCTTACCATGGTCGTCTGAGTAGATGATTCGAGATGATTGAGAACCATTGAGGTGGTTGGTACGGTTAGTTGTATAGACAGGAACGACGATTCGACCTTTATGTGGTCCAGTACGAAGGGTAATCCCCACTCCAGGACCTACTCCTAGGAATTTCATCCAATCGGCTTTGACCATCGGAGTAATATCTTGAGGCGCTGACCAGGTCTTCCCGTCGTCATCGCTGTAAGACATCCATAGGTAGCTATCCTTCGCAATTCTAAATGGAGAAGTTTTGTTTGTTGTGAAGTAGATATTGCCCAGTAGCTGGTCACCCTTGTATAGATCACCCTTGTCGCTATAGGCCGGTTTAACAGGTTCTACAACAACACGGTAGTCTGTTGCTTTACCATCTGGAGTGTAAACTGTACCATTTTCTCGAATAGTATAAGCTTCCTGTTCACCTTCTCGATAGAGGAGTTGATAGGTTTTACCATTGATTTCTTTGTAGGCTTCTTCTTTTTGCGAAGACATTCCAAAGATTCCTTTTCCTTCTGGGAACATGTCATAAATGGCAAAAATGCGTTTGGTTTCAGGATCTTGAGTCAGGGTCATATCGATATTCACTGGTGAACCGATTGATGGATCAGAAGCCTTTGGATTGTCACGTAGGTTGGTAATAGTTACTCGATCTCCCCAAGTTTTACCATTATCTTTACTGCGTCTAATGACCATGCCGATATCACCCCAGTCACTCGAATGGAGACGGCGTTCATCTGCACCTGCAATCAGCGTTCCTTTATCTGTCTTGAGAAGGGCTGGGATACGATAACTCTTGATACCATCTTTATTTGGTTGATTGTTCCTACCACCTTCAAAGACGTCTTCTTTCTCAGTGACTTTTGCTCCCTCAGGAAGTTTCTGTTCCAATTCACCTCTTTCAAATAATTGACTTCGTGTTTGAACTTCATCTGGGTTTAAAGCACGATCGTAAACAGTTAGGTTTCGTACTTGTAGGTTTGATGCCCAAACAGTTTTATTGCCCCGTTTGGTTGCTCCAAGTTGAGCTTGATTAACATCTGGCATATCTTTGATGAAGTTACCAGATTTGAGACTTGTTCGAGATAAGACACCATTCACATAAAGACGAACTCGACCATGAGGTAACTCTGCTGTTGGTTGTTCGACAGTAAAGGTCACGGAATTCCATTGTCCAGGACGAACTTTCAAAGGAGCATCTGTATACTTATCATAGAACTGCTCTCCATTAGCGCCACGCCCTTCAATAAGAGCTGTATTATCAAGGACCGACATAGTAAAGTACTCATTTTCCTTGGTGTCACTGGATACAGAAAAGAGATTGTAAAAGCGTGGAGCTGATGCATCTGGTTTGAACTCCATGTGAACTGTAGCATTTTTTAGTTGCTTTAGTTTGTCTAGTTCATTTGATAAATCAACTCTCTGACCATTTGCTGCATTGGTTTCAACATCTTCTTTTTCAAGGACAGGATTAGCATTTTTTAAATCTCTTGAGTAATAGTCACGAGGAATAGCACCCTGATCCTCTGATTCCTCTTCCTTATTTGCTTCTTCTGCAGGGGTTTCCGTAGAGGATGGGGTTTCTGATTCTGCACTCTCATTTTTTTTCAAATGATCTTGGTCCACCTCAACGCCGTTGTCTTGAGCTGCTGCCAATTTACCAGCCAAATCCTTATCCAAATGAGCAAGATCTCCCGAGGACGCTTCTTTTGGTAACTCTGATAATCCTTGCCCTTGACCAGAATCGACTGTTTCTGTACTAGCGCCTGCTGCATTGGCTTGCTCTTGGGCTAAGACTGGATTTACTCCAAATACTACTGTACCAATCACTACTGAGGCTGCTCCGATTGCAAATTTTCGAATTCCGTATCGCTGTTTCCGATGTAAAGAGTTGTAATTCATGTTTGTCCTTCCATTTTTCATAAAAAATAAAGCGCTTTCTTTTTTCTTTAAAAATTTTTATTGCCTCTTAAGAGAGACAAGATTTAACAAGAAAGTAACAACTAAATGAGAACTCCCGTTCCTCTCTCATTTTCTACTAGGTCATACCTTTAATCACCCAGTAGCCATCTCCCTCCTTTCAAAAGTGACTTTTCCTTTATTATACAATAAAGTCATATTTTTATATCTATGTTACCACAGAATAGATTTCAATTTCAAGAATATTTTAATATTTTAAATTTTCTGAAAGTACTTTTAGAGTTTTGTGACAAAAAAGAGAGCTACTGCTCTCTCAAAGTTATTTTTTTACATAAGAAAAAGGAATCTCACTACCACAGAGCCAGTTATAAACTTGGTCATTGACAAAAACATTCATGGCTTCGTGAGCATACTCTGGCATGATGCGATAGGCCTTGTCACAGGTCAGACGGTTGTAAATCGCAAACTGGGTAATGGGATAGCAAACATCGTCATCCAAGCCCGTTATCATCTTGACCTCTCCCTTGATACGATGGGCAAGGTTCTTCACATCGATATAGGCAAGGGTCGCCATGATTTCCTCCTCTGTTTCATGGAAGGGATCGTGAAACTTGAAATAACGGAAGAGTTCATCATAGGCTTCACTGGTATTGCCAATCTCAAGTACCCGTCTAAAATCTGACAAAAAAGGATAGATGGCCACTGTTTTCTGAATCCGAGGATTGAGCGCTGCTGCAACCAAAGCTAAAGCCCCTCCTTGTGAGGCACCATAACTAGAAAGTCTTTCCTCATCTACCTGTGGCAGACTAGCAACAATTTCGATCAACTGGTAAATATCCAGATAGACATCCTTATAAAAGAGCTGGTCTCGACCTTCAACAGCACCACGGATAATATGTCCCTTAACGGTATTTCCTAGAGGAGAGCACAAGCCATCTTGCGAATAACCTGACTGGCCCCGGACATCCATAGAAACAACACCGTAACCAGACACAGTATAGGCTAGCATGTCAGCCCAATCCCAACCACGGCCCATATAACCATGGAAATGGAAGATTAACGGAACTTTCCCTTCACTTTTTGGAAGGACGACGCGTGCATAGACCTTGCCTTCATTGGTTCCTTCAAAAGTAAGTTCATAGCACTTGACTTGAGGAATATGGAAATCTCTTTCCTCCAACTGGTAGGCTGGAAGAGATGAAACTTTTTTGACCTCTTCATCCCAGAAAGCATCAAAGTCTTCTGGAATCTCATCCCGTCCTAGATAGGTCTTGATTTCTTCTAACAAAGCTGGATTTTTCATAGCATGCTCCTTTAGTTTTGTAATCGCTATCATAACTCTAGCATATCTAGGAAAGCAATGCAAGAAAGAAAGATAAACAGAAAGTGATTTTAGATTCTCTTTCCTCAAACCTATCGCCTGAAAGTAGTTTTAAAAATAAAAAGAGCGTTTCCGCTCTTTGGTTATCAATAGGTGCTAGCTCCTTTCTCTAGTTTGAAAGTCTGATATTTCTTTTGGTAGGTTACTTTAATAGTCATGTGAGAGTCCTCGTTTCTTTTTGATGACTCTAGTATAAGGCCCAAACCTAAAAGCTAGCTTAAGTTTTCCTTAGAGAAAGCTTATACTCAATGAAAATCAAAGAGCAAACTAGGAAACTAGCCGCAGGTTGCTCAAAGCACTGCTTTGAGGTTGTAGATAAGACTGACGAAGTCAGTTACATATATAATCCAAGGCGACGTTGACGTGGTTTGAAGAGATTTTCGAAGAGTATTAATCTAGATGTTCTTTCTTTTCTAGATGGAGAGCAATCATGCGCCATTCTAGATCCTCTTTCCAACCTTCTATAGAACTAATGTAGCTGGCAACCTTTCTGGCTTCTTCTAAAATCGGAAAATCTTCGATAATATCAGCCACTTGAAACTCTGGAAGTCCTGACTGTCTGGTTCCAAAAATCTCACCAGAACCACGCATCTTCAAATCTTCCTCTGCAAGGACAAATCCATTGGTCGTTTCCGTCATGATGCGCATGCGGTCTTTCCCAGAATCAGTCTTGGGATTAGCCACAAGAACAGCATAGGATTGCTTGTCTCCCCGACCAACACGACCTCTGAGCTGGTGAAGCTGACTGAGACCGAACCGATCCGCATCCATGATAATCATGACGGTCGCATTGGGGACATTAACCCCAACCTCGATAACTGTCGTCGAAACCAGAATGTCCGTTTTTCTCTCTTTGAAATCCTGCATAATCTGGTCTTTTTCATCACTCTTCATCTTACCATGTAGAAGAGCCACTTCTGCCTTACCTGCAAAATGAGCCGTCAACTCCTCAGATAAGGCAATGGCATTTTTCAGATCCAGAGCTTCAGATTCTTCAATCAAGGGAGAGATAACGTAGGCTTGCGAACCCTTTTGGATTTCCCCCTCTAACCAAGTCAAAACCTGAGGCAGCTGCTCATGCTTAATCCAGCGAGTCACAATAGGCTTCCGACCTGCTGGCATCTGGTCAATAATAGAAACATCCATATCTCCAAAGGCTGTGATAGCCAGGGTTCGTGGAATCGGTGTCGCCGTCATCATGAGAACGTCAGGGTTGTCGCCTTTTTCCCGCAGAACACGCCTTTGCCCCACACCAAAACGGTGCTGCTCATCGATGATAATCAAACCAAGGCGGGCATAATCAACCCCATCTTGTATCAAAGCATGAGTGCCGATAATAAAGTCGGCCTCACCCTTGGCAATAGTCTCCAAGACTTCTCTTTTTTCTGCAGCTTTTAAGGAACCTGTCAAGAGAGCCAGTTTCAAGTCTGGAAAAAGGCTCTTCAAACTCTCAAAGTGCTGCTCTGCTAGGATTTCAGTCGGTACCATGAGAGCAGCCTGGTAGCCTGCTGTCACCGCCGCAAACATGGCTAAGCCAGCGACTACCGTTTTTCCGCTCCCCACATCTCCTTGCAGGAGACGATTCATGTGGTGGTCGGACTTCATGTCGGTCAAAATTTCCTGCAAACTCTTTTCCTGAGCTTGAGTCAGGGCGAAAGGCAGATTTTCTTTAACAGCCTCCACTTTTTCCTGGGACCAATTCAGAACCAGACCACTTCCCTGAACTCTATTTTCAGACTTGAGCGTCTGCAATTGCATTTGAAAATAAAAGAGTTCCTCAAACTTGATACGGCGAAGGGCCTGCTTGTATTCTGCCAAATCCTTGGGAAAATGCATAGCCCGAACAGCCTGACAACGGGACATGAGTTTGTATTTATCCAGTAAAGACTGGGGAAGATTTTCCTCAATCAAGAGGTCCAACCCCTGATCAAAGGCTGTCTTGATGACCTTGACCAGACTGGCCTGACTAATTCCCTGAACCAAGCGATAGACAGGTTGGAGGTCATCTTCCACCTGAGCCAGAACCTTCATCCCAGTCAGACTGGCCTTGGCACGGTCCCATTTTCCAAAGACAGCAAGGGTTGCTCCCAGCTCTATCTTATCAGCCAGATAGGGCTGGTTAAAGAAATTCACCGCAAAAACGACTTCTCCCTGCTTGAGACTAAAACGCAGGCGATTGCGCTTGAAACCATAATACTGAACACTGGCAGGGGTCACGACTTGACCAGACAGGACCGCCTTTTCGCCATCTTCCAAGTCTAAGACCTGCTTGGTCTTGAAGTCTTCATAACGGAAAGGAAAGTAGAGCAAGAGGTCTTGCAAGTTTTCAATTCCTAGTTTGGCGTATTTCTCTGCTGACTTTGGCCCCACACCAGGCAAGACATGCAAGGGTTGATGTAGATTCATGCTCCACTCCTTTCTTTTTTAATAATATTCTCTCGGAATGCGATCGCTGAGGAGGCAAACCACCTCATAGTTAATAGTTCCACGATAGGTCGCTACCTGAGTAGCTGTGATTTCCTTGCCACCGTTTGTGCCGATCAGGGTTACTTTTGTTCCTAGCGGATAAATCTTAGGCAGACGAATGGTAATTTGGTCCATAGATACTCGTCCGACGATTGGGCAAGCTTGACCATCTACCAAGACAGAGAAATTCTGCATATCACGTGTCCAACCATCCGCATAGCCGATTGGCACCGTCGCAATGACTTGTTCACTATCGGCTTGATAAGTCGCTCCATAGCCCATGCAAGCTCCAGCTGGAACTGTCTTGACATGAACCAGGGCAGACTCCAAGGTCAAGGCTGGTGTCAAATCATAGGGTAAGTCCAAGACCTCTCCACTTGGATTGAGACCATACATAGCGTCTCCCATACGGACTGCATTGAAAATAGTCTCTGCATGCCAGAGGGTCGTTGCCGAGTTGCTGGCATGAACCAGCTCTGGGACTTCCTTCATACTTGCCAAAATAGCTTTAAAGCATTCTAACTGGGCATTAAAATAGGCATCTGATTCTTCATCTGCAGTAGCAAAGTGGGTAAAAATCCCCTCAACACGAGCACCGTGTTGTTGGAGCAAGGCTTGAGCCTGCTCTGCCTCACTGGAATCTCGGAAACCAATCCGTCCCATCCCTGAGTCAATCTTGAGGTGAACCGTTAAGCCAGTTAAATCTGTCTCCCTAGCTAAGAGAGCTTGAATCCACTCCAATCCTGCCACTGTCAAGGTGATGTCGTATTCTTTAGCAAGAGAAACAGCTTCTAGCTCAGAAACTCCTAAGATGAGAATTTTCTTGCTGAGTCCAGCCTGACGAAGTTCGATGGCTTCATCAATATTGGAAACACAAAATCCATCAACATCGTCCTGAATCGCCATCGCAACGGCAACAGCCCCATGACCATAGGCATTAGCCTTGACCACTGCCCACTTGAGCGTTCCTTCAGGGATATGAGCCCCCATTTGCTGAATATTTTGTCGAATAGCTCCCAAATGAATCAGAGCCTTGGTTGGTCTATGTGGACTAGCTTTCATGATTTTCCTCCAAAATGACACTGGCTGTCACAAACTGATCTGTGTGGCTGATCGATAGCCAAATCTTTCCTGAAAATGGCGCCTGACTAAAATAGGGAGCTCCTCGTTCATTGTTCAAAACTTCCAAATCCTGAAAACCGAGCTTGCCAATACCAGTTCCCATAGCCTTGGAAAAGGCTTCCTTAGCCGACCAGCGACCAGCCAAATATTCGATTTGTCTGCGCCCTTTGAGACTGGTAAATCGCTCCATTTCCTTAGTTGTCAGCACGCGCTTGGCAAAGTCCTCACGTCGTGTAACTGCGTTTTCTATCGAAGCCAATTCTTCGATGTCAATTCCGTGTCCAACTATCATACTCATAAAAGGAGCTGAGATTCCCCCAACTCCATCCTTTTCACTTATTTTGTTAAGGTAGTATAAATTTCTTCTACCAAGGTTACTGTATTTTCCCAGCCTAGACAAGGGTCGGTTATGGAGCAGCCAAAGACCTCTGGTTGATTTTGGCGACCGTCTGCTAGGTAAGATTCAATCATAAAGCCTCGAACCGTCTTTTTAATCTTTTCATTCCAGTCACGATTCAGCAAGGCTTGACGAACAATGCGAATTTGTTCCATATACTGCTTGCCAGAATTGTCATGATTGGTATCGATGATAATAAAGGGATTTTCAAGTCCCATGGTCTCATAACGATTGATGGCATTTAAGAGGGTTTCATAGTAGAAATTGGGTTCATTTTTACCATATTCGTTCATGGCGCCACGAAGGATAACGTGGGCCAAAGGATTTCCTGAAGTCTCCACTTCTTGATCGTGGTAAAGGAAAGTTTGCTTATTTTGAGCTGCATAGATAGCATTAAACATGACCCCGAGATTTCCAGATGTTGGATTTTTCATCCCAACTGGAGCATCAATCCCAGACGCTACAAAACGGTGTTCCTGGTCTTCCACTGAACGAGCCCCTACAGCATGGTAGCTGACTAGATCATCAATCAAAACGAGATTTGACGGATAAAGCATCTCATCAGCTGTCGTCAAGCCCGTCTCCGTAATCACACGGTAGTGTAGCTGACGAACAGCTTGTATTCCATTAATCAAGCTTGGAGCTTTAGAAGTATCCGGCTGATGAACCAAACCCTTATAGCCATCTCCATTGGTACGAGGTTTAGCCGTATAGACACGCATCACGATAAAAATTTTATCCGCAACTTTTTTCTGTAAGTCTGCTAAGCGGCGAGCATATTCGAGCACAGCTTCTTCATTATCTGAAGAGCAAGGCCCCATCACCAAAAGGATTCGGTCATCCTCACCTGAGATGATGGCTGCCAACTCTCTATCGCGGACTTCTTTCTTTCGCAAGGCTTCAGGTGACAACTGGGTCTCAGCCTTGATTGCTTCAATATCAATTTCTTGACCTTTTTCGATAAATGCCATCTTACTCTCCTAGCGTTTGGTAAATTTCGCGAACAAGTGCTTCTGTGTTGTCCCATCCGAGACACGGATCTGTAATGGACTTACCAAAAACTTCAGGTTCATTTTGACGTCCATCTTCTAGATAGGACTCAATCATAAAACCACGAACGTATTTTTTGATCTTCTCATTCCAGTCACGGTTAATCAAGGTCTGACGAACGATACGGATTTGATCCATGTACTGCTTGCCCGAATTATCATGATTGGTATCAATGATGATAAAGGGATTTTCTAAGCTCATCTTTTCATACTGGGCAATGGTATCCATCAAATTGTCATAGTAGTAATTAGGAATATTTTTCCCATATTCATTCAAGGCACCGCGAAGAATGGCGTGGGACAATGGATTCCCTGTTGTTTCCACCTCTTTACCGAGGAAAAGGAAACTCTGTTTATTTTGCGCTGCATAAATCCCGTTAAACATAACATTGAGATTTCCAGATGTTGGATTTTTAAATCCTGTCGAGAAATCTGCTCCACTCGCTACAAAACGGTGCTGTTGATCCTCTACAGAACGAGCTCCAACAGCCATATAAGAAATCAAATCATCCACCAGCGGAAGATTTTCAGGATAAAGCATTTCATCAGCTGTTGTCATTCCAGTCTCGGTAATCACACGGTAGTGTAGTTGACGAACAGCCTTGATTCCATTGATCAAGCTAGGAGCTTCTGTCGCATTTGGTTGATGAATCAAGCCCTTATAGCCATCTCCATTGGTACGAGGTTTAGCTGTATAGACACGCATGACCATAAAAATACGGTCTTTGACCTCTTCTTGCAAAGCAGATAGACGCTTGGCATACTCGAGAACCGCCTCTTCATTATCTGATGAACATGGTCCAATCACCAAGAGAATACGCTGGTCTTCCCCACGGATGATGGCTTCCAATTCCTGATCACGTTGATTTTTTCTCGCAAGAGCCGCTCCCTCTAATTTAGACAAGGCGCGAACTTCTTCAATGTTAATTTTAGGACTTTTAGCTTTAAATACCATGATTCATCTCCTTATAAAGCAAACGGACACCAAGCAAAAAATGATTTTTACCAGGTATCCGCTGTATCTTATCTCATATTATTGTCTCTTACCATGACAGTTCTTGAATTTCTTACCTGATCCACATGGGCATTGGTCGTTTCGTCCGATTTGGCTCAAGTCCAAATCTTCTGGAAGGCTTGCCTGCTGCGCTGCGATATTACGAGTCGCAGTTGTACTGATATTGTGTTCAACTTGCGGACGTTCTTGTTCATGGATTTGTGCTTTCATCATCAAACGAGTCACATCGAATTCAATCGATCCAATCATGTCGTTAAACATGCGGAAACCTTCTGCTTGATATTCTACAACTGGGTTGTTTTGAGCATATCCACGAAGACCAACAGCATTTCGCAACTGGTCAAGAGCATCGATATGGTCTGTCCACTTGTTGTCTACAACACGTAGAATCAAGACTTTTTGGAATTCTTTCACTGCATCTTCGTCACGAAGCTTAGCAACTTGGCTGTCATAGACTTTCAAGGCACGTTGGAAAAGTTCATCTTTGATAGCTTGGTCTGACAAACCTGCAAGGTCTGAACGGCTAATTGAATCTTCTGGAAGCAAGTTATACTTAGCAAAGTTCAAGATCGCTTCCAATTTTTCATCTTCTTTCGAACGTGCATGTGCATCCACGATACGGCCAATTGTTCGACGGATCATAGCATGGATCTCAGGTGCCAAGTCACGATCTGCAGTAATGACATCATAACGTTGTGCATAGATGATCTCACGTTGTTCACGCATAACGTCGTCGTATTGAAGGACTTGTTTACGAGTGTCGTAGTTGTTTCCTTCGACACGTTTTTGAGCTGCTTCAACTTGACGGGTTAACATGCGAGATTCGATGGCTTCGTCAGACATATTCAGACGTTCAAAGACACCTTTCAAACGTTCTGAACCGAAACGTTTCATCAAATCATCTTCAAGAGACAAGTAGAATTGTGACTCACCTGGGTCTCCTTGACGACCTGAACGTCCACGAAGCTGATTATCAATACGGCGACTTTCGTGGCGCTCAGTACCGATAACGCAAAGCCCACCAAGCTCACGAACTCCTTCACCAAGCTTAATGTCGGTACCACGACCGGCCATGTTGGTTGCGATGGTAACAGCACCACGTTGACCAGCGTTCATGATGATTTGCGCTTCTCTATAGTGGTTCTTCGCATTCAAGACTTCGTGAGGAACACCTGCTGCTACTAATTTCTTAGAAAGGAAGTCACTCGTTTCAACGGCAACTGTACCTACCAAGACCGGCTGACCTTTTTGGTAACGAGCTTTTACATCTTCAACTACAGCCTTAAATTTCGCATCAAGACTTGCATAGAGAAGGTCTGAGTGGTCGATACGTTGAATTGGACGGTTGGTTGGGATTGGGATAACACGAATGTTGTAAATTTCGCGGAATTCTTCTTCTTCTGTTTTACCAGTACCTGTCATACCTGCCAATTTCTTATACATACGAAAGAGGTTTTGATAGGTAATAGAAGCTGAAGTCTTGGTCTCATCTTGGATTGGCACACCTTCTTTTGCTTCGATCGCTTGGTGCAAACCATCCGAGTAACGACGACCTTCCATGGTACGACCTGTAAATTGGTCGACGATCAAGATTTCCTGCTCTTCACTAACCACATAGTCGATATCGAGAATCATGATATAGTTGGCACGGAGGGCATTGTCGATAAAGTGAGTAAGAGCTACATTTTCAATGTCGTAGAGATTTTCTAGTTTGAAGTAGCTTTCTGCCTTGTCAATACCAGAGTCTGACAAACCGATCGTCTTAGACTGAACGTCAATGATATAGTCGTCCTTGTCCAAAGATTTCACGAAGTGGTCTGCCATATGGTAGAGTTGGCTTGTTTCAACTGCATTGGCACCTGAAACGATCAATGGTGTACGAGCTTCGTCGATCAAAATAGAGTCAACCTCATCGACCAAGGCATAATTGAGTGGACGTTGCACCATGTTTTCTGCACGAACGACCATGTTATCACGAAGGTAGTCGAAACCAATCTCTGAGTTGGTTGAGTAGGTAATATCGCAAAGATAAGCTTCTTTTTTCTCCATTGGAGATTTTGCTGCCAAGTTGATCCCTACTGACAGACCGAGCCATGAGTACAATTCACCCATTTCAGTCGCGTCACGTTCTGTTAGGTATTCATTGACTGTAACTACGTGAACCCCTTTACCTGCAAGGGCATTGAGGTACACTGGCATAGTCGCTGTCAAGGTCTTCCCTTCACCCGTACGCATCTCTGGAACGTCACCATGGTGAAGAACAATCCCACCCATGACCTGAACCTTATAAGGGAAGAGCCCAAGGACACGTTTTGCAGATTCACGAACTACTGCAAAAGCCTCATATAGCAATGAATCAAGTGATTCACCCTTGTTGTATCGTTCTTTAAATTCGTCAGTTTTCGCTTTTAGTTCTTCGTCTGACATTGCAGCCATTTGGCTCTCATAGTTAAGAACCTTATCAGCCATTTTTTCCAGACGACGAAGTTCTCCTTTATCATTTTCAATAATCGTTTTTAAAATATTAGCCATGATTTTCCTTACTTTTTATTCTGAATATTTTAGAATGTTCTTTTAATTTTAGCATATTTACCATTATTTTTCAAGAAAGAATCCTTAATTTACAACGGAAAAGACCAGTCAAAATTCAGCTTTTTTTGCATCAATCTTCTGTTGCTATTTTTTTGTTTTTTGTTCGTGAGGCATGCTTGATGACCCAGGCACAACTTGGACTCAAATCCTCCTTTTGCCAAGTTTGAAGTATCTTTTCAAACTTATCAGGATCTTCCTTGTACAAATCATTTAGATTATTGGCTACACTTTTTTGAATAGACTTGTCTCTATCATCTTTTAGATTGGTCAGAATAGTGGTAAACTCCTCAAAATAATCCAATACCACGGTTTGTCTCTTAGCCCAAGGCAGACGGATACGCATGCATTCGCTGGCAAGTCTACGAACACGCAAATTTTCATCCCGACTCCATTCTAACAGCAAAGTCATTGTAGCTTTAGGATAACGAGCCAGCAAAGGTCTCATAGAAAATTCTCCAGTAAATCGCTTGGTTAGTTCCTTACTAAAGGCCGTGCTCAATTCAAATTCCTTGTCCCCAAATAGCTCTACATATTTTCCGATTGGCCAAAGCCAATATCCTTCTGAGAACATACCTAAACCACCCTCTAACTCAGGACCCAAAATTTTCTCAAAAACCTTGAGAGAGTCCTGATAAGATAGGGGAAGACAATCTTTGATACTTTTAGCCAAGAGTTCTTGACGCTGGCTAAACTCCAAATTTTCCAAGTCTTTTTCTAGCAACAGCCTAAACTTTTGTCCATCAAATGCAGGGGACGCTTCTTTCAACCGTCGACTCAAATCACTAGCATAAGCCAAGTCATAATAATCTTTTACTTTTTTAGCCATTTTTCAAATCCCTTAATCTTCATTTTACGGGACTTATTATATCATACAGACAGCTGTCAACAAAATTATTTTCATATCTCCAACTATTTTAACAAGGAAGAAAAAAGGACTAGAAGCTCGTCTAGTCCACCATTTTTTAATGTTTAATTTCCCAAGAATACAGGCAATATCCCAAAATACCAAAAGAGATTGATCCAGAAGGCCAAGCAAAAGATAATTCCAAAGATGAGAAGACTGAATTTTTTAATCAGCACGGAGTATAGGATAGATAAAACACCAAAAACCACAAAGATTTTTTTCATAACGAAATAATATACTGAAACTCCTCCTATTTGCCAATCCCAAGGAAGGATAAACATGAGGAACCAGAGAAGGCAAATCGTAAGAATATATCTCTTGTAGTGCGCTTCAAGAAAGGCTTTTGTTTTCTCCATAGCAAACCTCCATTTGAGTCACTGTCTCTTCCCTTTTATTATACCAAAAAAACCTGGAAAAAGCTTTCCAGGTTCGGGTTTAAAATCACTAGTCATACTAGAGAAATTCCTTTATTCATAGGCTGATTCACTTTATTGACTTGATGAAGATGTTCCAAAATCGACCTTAGGAACTGTCTTGGCTTCTTCTGTTTCTTTAAAAGTTTCAGCTTCTTTAAAGTTCATCATATTTGCAAAAAGCACGGTTGGAAAACTTCTCAACTTTTGATTGTACTCGGCTGCGACTTTATTATAATCCTTGCGTGCTACAAAGATACGATTTTCACTGCCTGAAAGTTCGACCATTAGTTGCTCAACATTTTGATTGCTCTTGAGTTCTGGATAATTCTCCGTCAAGGAAATCAAGCGGGAAAGAGCAGAGCTCAATTCTCCCTGAGCCTTTTGGTTTTCTTCCGATGTCACTGAGCTACTACCGATTTTAGCTCTAGCATCCGCAATCTTGGTAAAGACTTCGGTTTCATGATTCATTTGTCCTTTAACGGACTCCACCAAGTTACCAATCAAGTCCGAACGACGTTGGAGGGCTGTAGAGACATCGGCCTGAGCCTGCTCCACTTTAGTCTGTTCACCAACCAGACCGTTATAGGTCGTCACTGCGGAACAACTTCCCAGAACTAGTAGTCCAAAGAAAATCACCACTATTGAGAGAATTACTTTATTTTGTTTCATATCAAAACCTTAACACTTTCTTTTATCAACTTTTCTGAGATAATACTCAGATTTTAAATCAATTTCCCAAACTTTGCTTTTATTTTTAATTAAGGAGTGAACTCTTGCAAAGGAGTCACCTTACTGCATGGAGAAATCGGTTTGAACAATATATGATCACTCACCAGTCATCAGACGAACCGCCACCATCGAAGCCACCGCCGTCCCAGCCTCCAGATGAGTCGGAGCCTGAGTCAGACCAAGAGGAACCTGAGTCTGATGAGTCACCGCCCCACCAGCCACCGCTAGAATCATCTCCACGTGAACCACGACCACCAAATAGAAATCCGATAATCATCACGATGAAGTAAATGAGAACTCCAAATACGATAACTCCGTCGCTCGAACTGCTTTTTCGATGACGTTTCGAAGATTGACTCCCAGCGGTATACTTTTCAATTTCTCTTAGACGACTAGAATTAGTAGCATAGTCGTAACTACTTCTAGAACTTGAAGAAGTCGTACTCGATCCACTATAGAACATGTAGTTGAGATTATTGACTATTGAGAGAACACCCTTGTTATAGTCACCATTTTTAAAGTAAGGACGTGCTGTTGTCAAGAACCTGTGAGTCTGATAGTCAGTGATCTTACTGGCCACATTATTACTGGTTTCAATCCGTGATTTTCTATCTTGGACTGCTACCACAATCAAGACACCATGATTGTCTCCCGAGTAGCCAATCTTCCAAGCTCTAGCTGTTTCATTGGCTACAGTCTCGATTGTTTCTCCATTTAGGCTTTTCACAACGTAAACACCCATCTGGAATTTTTCTGATTTTTTACTATTGACATTATTCAATTCTCGAATTTGACTTATAGTCTCATCCGTTAGATAGTGATCCGGGTCATAGATCCCGTACTCAGGTTTTTCAGGTGCTGTGAATGCTGACAAGAAGAGAAAGACCATCAGCAACCCAAGCAAGCGAACCAACAAACTATGTTTAAATAATCTGCTTCTTTTCATAATAACCTCCCTGATAAAGGAAAATTGATTTAAGGAATTATAGCATTTTGATTTTTACAAAGAAAGTGCATTTTCATTACAAATAGATTACAAAAGCTAGGAAAAAGATTGAATTTTGATGACAGATTCTCCTCCAATTTGATAGGTTCTTTTCTCCCCTCTTAGATAGAAAAAAGAAGACTATGAAGTCTTCTTTTAGTTTGTTTTTGTAGAAAAACAAGCAAGGTTTACTTGCGTTTTCTCGCAATCAAGTGAATCGGTGTTCCCTCAAAAACAAAGGCCTTGCGGATTTGATTTTCCAAGAAACGCAAGTAAGAGAAGTGCATGAGTTCTTCTTCATTGACAAAGATGACAAAGGTTGGTGGCTTGGTTGCCACTTGGGTTGCGTAGAAAATCTTGAGGCGTTTCCCTTTGTCTGTCGGTGTTGGATTGATGGCAATGGCATCCATAATGACATCGTTCAAGACAGCTGATGGGATACGGGTGTTTTGGCTTTCACTGATTTGCTTGATCATCTCAGGCAGTTTATGGAGACGTTGCTTGGTAAGAGCGGATACAAAGACAATCGGTGCATAAGGCAGATATTGGAACTGCTCACGGATATCCTCTTCCCATTTTTTCATGGTGTGGTTGTCTTTCTCAAGAGTATCCCACTTATTGACCACGATGATCATCCCTTTACCTGCTTCGTGGGCAAAACCTGCGATACGCTTGTCGTACTCACGGATGCCTTCTTCGGCATTGAGGACCATCAAGACCACGTCAGAACGGTCAATGGCACGCATGGCACGCATAACAGAATATTTCTCCGTATTTTCATAGACTTTACCAGACTTACGCATACCAGCTGTATCAATCATGGTAAACTCTTGTCCATCAGCATCTGTAAAATGGGTATCAATGGCATCGCGAGTCGTTCCAGCTACTGGACTAGCAATCACGCGGTCTTCTCCCAAAATGGCGTTGATCAAACTTGACTTTCCAACGTTAGGACGGCCAATCAAGCTAAATTTAATCACGTCTGGATTTTCTTCTTCAACTTCGTGTGGTAGATTTTCTACAATAGCATCCAGCACATCTCCTGTCCCGATACCGTGGACAGACGAAATTGGCAGTGGTTCTCCCAATCCTAGCGCATAGAAATCAAAAATATCATTTCGCATTTCTGGGTTGTCAACCTTGTTAACGGCAAGGATAACAGGCTTATAGGTTTTATAGAGTTTACGGGCAACGTATTCATCCGCATCCGTAATTCCTTCTTTCCCAGACACCACAAAGACGATGACATCGGCTTCTTCCATAGCGATTTCTGCCTGGTGCTTGATTTGCTCCATGAAGGGAGCATCGACGTCGTCAATCCCTCCCGTATCAATCATACTAAAGGAACGATTGAGCCACTCACCCGTTGCATAGATACGGTCACGTGTCACGCCCTCGACATCTTCTACGATTGAGATCCGCTCACCAGCGATCCGATTAAATAGGGTTGATTTCCCAACATTGGGACGTCCCACAATGGCAATAGTTGGTAAGGCCATGTTTTCTCACTTTCTACAATAACTTTTTCTGTTCTAGATTTTTCCGAGTTGAACGAGGTTCGGCTTGACCAAACTGCTCAGCCAAACGTTGACTCCAAGAGGTCGACGCACGCGCACCAGCATAGTCTGCCTGAACTATGTCATAGTCCAAAATCGCTGCTACGGGCTGTTCTTGGTATTCTTCTTCAAATACCACTTGGTTCAAAGGCAGTCTTGGTTTGACCTCGTGTTGTTGATCTGGCACGCCAAGGGCAATCCCAAAAACAGGGTAGGTATAGTCAGGCAGGTTAAAAAGTTCTGCCACTTCTTCTGACTTATAACGGACCAAACCGATGATAACACCACCATATCCCAGACTCTCAGCCGCAAGCAAGGTATTTTGCCCCGCAAGCGCAGCGTCAACAGACGTGATAAGGAGGCCTTCTACCCCTTGAGGTTGGAAAGTGTCCGTATGAAGACTTGCTCCCTTTTCAGCTCGGTTCAAGTCACCGACAAAGAGCAAAAAGACAGCTGACTGGCGAATGGCTTCCTGAGGAACCAATTCATATAAGGCATCTTTCTTCTCTTGACTACGTACAAGAATCACAGAATAGGATTGGAAATTTTTCCAAGATGACGCCATTTGTCCAGCAGTCAAAATCTCGTCCAAGTCCGCTTGAGGAATTTCTTGCTCCTTAAAGCGACGAACTGAAGTATGGGCTTTCATCAGTTTAATGGTTTCTGTCATCGGCGATTTTCTCCTTCTAGTCTTGTCTCCTCAGCTAAATAACGGATTCGTTCCATGACCCGTCTAGCTTCCCAAGTCTCGTCATTTCCATTCTTTCCTTTGGCAAAATGTTTTTCCAAATCTTGGAAATTAAAGTTGGAAGTAAAGAAGGTCGGCAAATCTTCCTGCATGCGGTACTGAAGAATGACTTGAAGAATCTCATCACGCACCCAAGGTGTCGACTGCTCTGCACCAATATCATCCAAGACCAATACTTCTGCTAATTTGATCTCATCCACCAAGGTCTTCACTGATCCTTCACCGATGGCATTTTTCACATCAATGACAAAGCTTGGATAGTGGAGAATCGTCGTTGATGCTCCACGTTTTTCAGATAGGTCATGAGCTAAGGCCGCCATCATGAAACTCTTACCGACACCAAAATCTCCGTAAAGATAGAGACCTTTTCGGATACTAGGGTAAAGGTCAACAAAGGCATAGAGTCTCTCAAAAATCGGTAATCGTCCTAGATCATCCAGGTCAATCTGAGCCAACTTCGCTTTCTTGAGACTGGCTGGTAGATTGATCAATTTGAGACGATTCTTAATTGCAGCCTCTTTTTCTGCCGCGATTAGTTCTGGTGTTTCTTCATAAGACACATCCGCATAACCGTGATTCATAACCAAGATAGGCTTGTAGCCACGCGCTATATAGTCCGCATCCCCACGAAGAAACTTGTCACGTTCTGTGATATATTGGTTGAACTTGGAGATGCTACGATTCAACTCCTCTGGACTGAGGGATTCTTTCTGGATAAAAGCCGCCACATCTGGGTCTTTCATAATCTGCTGGACTAAGTCCTGATACTGAAAACGACTTGTCTGACGTTTGATAACGTCACCCACACTTTCCATCTAGTCTCCTCCTTCTTCTAATCGGGCTAACATTTCTTGTTTTTTACGTTCTAGTTCCAGACGAGTTTCCTCGCTGGTTTGATTTTTATATTCTGGATTGCTCCACTTGGGAACATTTGTCTTAGTCGAGCTAGTTTTCAATTTTTTGTCTTCTTGGCCTTTTTGCTGACGCTCTCGAATCCGAAGCACAGCTTCTTCTGCTGTCCGAATTTTTTGATAAGCATAGTCATTGGCGACCTTCATGGCATATTTCTCATTGACATTGGCCGAATCAACCTTGTTAAAGGTTAGAAGCAAGACGATATTGATGACTTCATCCAACAAGCCTAAAGACGCCATCTGGTGAAGGAGTTCTCTTTCACTTTGGGTGATGTTCCCCTTACGCGTTTGCTTGATTTCGGCTAAAAAGTGCAGGGGAGTTTTATTTTTGGCTTCCCTGATAATGGTCATTTCTTTGGGGCTAAAGTCAGAAGTAGCTGGTTTTTGTGCTATCTTTTCACGCATGCGTTTGACAGAAATAACCTGAGCTACAGCTGTCGCCTTAGCTAATTGATAGGTTTCAAACCAGGTCCATTTTTTTTCATCTGCAATGGCGAACAATTCCAAAACATCCGCCTGCTCGTCTTCAAAACGCAAGCCATCTCGAGCCATCAGACGCTGGAAATGTTCCAAGTCAAAATCATTTTTTAACTTGCTTTTAGACTCGCTTGGTGTCACTTCTTCAGTCAGGGTTGGAAAGACTTGGCTCAAAGAAACAGAGAGTGCTTCTCCCTCACTTGGAGTCTGCTTCATAGCAGAAACAGCTGTATCCCCAATCTTTTTCTCTAATAATCTGCTATAGACAGAATGACTTAGAAATTCTTGACTGGAAAGGGGAGAATGAAGCTGTAATTCATAGACATTCTCCTTCTGATAAAGGGTCAACAGATCGAAGGCAGATAAGACTTTGAAGGATTGGAGCAAGGTCGGCATGCCAAAGTTTAAGTGGTTGAGGATATGGGAAAAGAGGTGTTCCTTTTGCCCACCATCCCAAAAGGTAATGGTATATAGATAGAGGCTCAGTGCCTCCTGACCGATAATCGGGAGGTAGCACTGCACCAGAGAAGAGGTATCTTGCGACACCCGATTATTCTTTAGAAAAGAAAAACGGTCATTTGGCTTCATCTATTTTTCCTTTTTCTTTTTAGAGGACTGGGTGATTTGCTGGAGCAGACTCTCCAACTCACTCACATCCTTAAAACTACGGTAAACACTGGCAAAACGAACATAGGTAATCTCATCCAGCTCTGCCAATTCTTCCATGACTAAAGAACCAATGTATTCACTTTGGATCTCATTCTCACTGCGACTACGGAGTTTTTGCTCAATACGATTGACCACCATGTTGATTTCATCACTTGACACAGGACGCTTCTGGGCTGAGCGGATAATCCCATTAAAGATTTTATCTCTCGAAAACTGCTCTCGCGTACCGTCTTTTTTGACAACAACCAGTGTTCTTTCTTCTACTCGTTCATAGGTTGTAAAACGATGCTGACACTCGTCGCACTCACGTCTTCGACGGATAGTATTTCCTTCTTCGGCTTGTCGACTATCAACAACACTAGACTTGGTAGCCCCACATTTTGGACAACGCATGCATTTCCCTCCTTGTCGTTTTCTTTTCATTATACCATTTTTTGAGCAATTCCCAAAACAATTCTTATTTTTACTTGACAAGTTTTTTGTTTTATTGTATTATTTAATTAGAACAACAAAGACAAAGAAAGGAGACTATGATGTCCTGGTCATTTGATAATACAAAACCGATTTATTTACAGATTATGGAAAAAATCAAATTACAGATTGTTTCCCATGAACTGGAACCCAACCAACAGCTCCCTACCGTGAGAGATTTGGCGAGCGAGGCTGGGGTCAATCCCAATACCATCCAGCGCGCCTTGTCTGACCTTGAACGTGAAGGATTTGTATACAGCAAGCGGACAACTGGTCGTTTTGTCACCGAGGATTTGGACCTCATCGTTCAGTCCCGCAAACAACTTTCTGAGGAGCAACTGCAACAATTCGTCTCTTGCATGCTTCAATTTGGCTACCAAAAAGAAGAACTGCCAAATGTATTAAGCGACTATATTAAAGGAGTTTAAGACTATGACACTACTAGCACTTGAAAATGTAACAAAATCATATGGAGCAACTGCGGCACTTGACAATATCTCACTAGAGATCTCAGCCGGAAAGATTGTCGGGCTCCTTGGACCAAACGGATCCGGAAAAACAACCTTGATCAAACTGATCAATGGCCTCCTTCAGCCAAATAAAGGACGTGTCCTCATTAACGGACAGGATCCAAGTCCTGCTACCAAGGCGATCGTCTCCTATCTGCCTGACACGACTTATCTCAATGAAGAGATGAAGGTCAAGGATGCTCTAACCTATTTTAAAACCTTCTATCAGGATTTTAATCTCGAAAGAGCCCAACACCTGTTAGCTGATCTTGGCATTGATGAGAACAGTCGCCTCAAGAAACTATCAAAAGGGAACAAGGAAAAAGTTCAACTCATCCTGGTTATGAGCCGCGAAGCCCACCTCTACGTTCTCGACGAACCGATCGGAGGCGTGGATCCAGCTGCCCGTGACTATATCCTCAATACCATCATTAACAACTACTCACCAACCTCTACGGTGCTGATTTCAACCCACTTGATTTCAGATATTGAGCCAATATTGGATGAGATCATCTTCCTCAAAGACGGAAAAGTCGTCCGCCAAGGAAATGTCGATGATATTCGTTACGAGTCAGGCGAATCAATTGACCAGCTCTTCCGCCAGGAATTTAAAGCCTAAGCAAAGGAGATTATTATGTTTTGGAATTTAGTTCGTTATGAATTTAAAAATATCAATAAATGGTATCTTGCACTCTACGGTGCTGTACTTGCGATTTCAGTTTTGATTGGAGCTTTTATTAGCAGCCTTAGCCAGAGTTACAATCCTAACAATGCTGCTTATTTCATCTTCTTTTTAGTACTAGTCTTTGGAGGACTCAGCGTCACTCTTTGGATTGCAACAATCTTTTTAATCATCCGAAGATTCAAGGGGAGTGTTTATGACCGCCAAGGGTATTTGACCCTGACCTTGCCTGTCTCTGAGCACCAAATCATCATCGCAAAACTTTTAGGTGGTCTTGTCTGGTCCATCTTAAGCTATATCGTCTTTATCTTGAGTGTACTGATTATCTTCTTCTTAACACCGATAGAAAAAGACTTCACTTACCTCTATAACTTCATTTCCCCTTACCTAAGCTACGGTTGGCTCTATGCCCTGTCTCTTCTAGCAGGTTCGATTGCATGGATCTTGTCCATTTACCTCGCAATCTCAATCGGGCAACTCTTTAATGAGTATCGAACAGCTATGGGAATTCTAGCCTATATCGTCATTGCCATCGTCATTGGTTATGTTTCTCTCTTTTTCCGAATTGAAAATAACTTTAACATGATGATTGGTACAGAAATCTTGCGCGATCTCTTTTTATCAGCTATCTACTATCTCGGTACCTACTATATCTTGAAAAACAAGGTTAATTTGCAATAAAAAATGCCCAGCTAGAAAGCTGGGTTTTTCTTTAACTCAATATCAAACTGGCTACGATGGGACTGACAAAGACGTAGAGAATACCAGTGACACCGATAGCCAAGCCACCCATGGCTCCTGCTACTGAGCCGTATCGAAAGGCTGTTCCCGTTCCGACAGCATGACCTGTTCCTCCAAGAGAAAGTCCCACAGCCACTGGGTCATCGATCTTCAACCATTTCAAAAGGGTTGGTCCGATTACACTAGTCAAAATCCCAGTTGCCACTACGACGACCAAGGTTACAGTTGTTAATCCTTGCAATTTTTCTGTGATTCCCACTGCCATGGCGGTTGTCACTGACTTGGGAAAGAGAGAAATGGCTAGGAAAAAGTCCATGCCAAAGATTTTCGCTACTATGGCAGTGAAGCTAGTATTGACAACTACTGCTAACAGACTACCAAAGAGAATACTCCGCGCATGGTGCTTCATCAGATGAAAACTCTTATAAAGCGGAATCCCTAGAGCCACGGTCGATGGGACAATCAAGTTGTTCAGATAAACCCCACCTTGGTAATAATCTTGATAAGAAATACCCGTCGCCTTAAGGAAAATAATGATAAAAATGGCTGACAAAAGCAGGGGTGTTGTCAAGGGATGGGGAAAACGTCTGTAAATCAACATCCCCACTAGATAAGCTAGGATAGATAATGCAATCCCAAACAGAGGATTGGATACAAATTCGCTCATTTGGCATCTCCTTTCTCATAATCTCCCTCAAATCGTCTCTTGATAAACTGAACCACTAGGGCAATAAGGATAATGTTGATGACAGCCGCAAAAAAGACAATCAAGACGATGGGTAAAAGATAAGGGGCAATCACATCAAACTTTTCCATGATACCCACTGCTGGCGGCAAAAAGAGAATGGTCATATTGGCCAGCAAGAAATTTCCAACCATGTTGACATGTCTGGTCCTTAGCCACTTGAACTGTAAGGCTAGAAAGAGAATAATCAAACCGATAATACTGCCTGGGATGGGCAGATGAAAGAAACTAGAAATTCCCTCTCCGATAAGAGAAATCACAAAGAGAATCATTAATTGAACATATAATTTCATCCTAAACTCCACGAAATAGACTTCTTGCATACCAGTTTACTCTTTTTTCAGAAAATTTCAAGGAAATATCGCAATTCTTCTCTCTTGCAAGGATTAGTTAAAAGTAGTATAATCATTGCATGCGCAATCATCTTGTGTTGTAGAGACAGTCAGTAATGACTTTGTGATTTTACTTTGAAAAGAAAGGAGAAAGCAATGAGCTATTTGGAAAAGTGGTTTGATTTCAATCGTCGTCAGAAAGAAATTGAAGGTCTCTTGGAAGAGACCATTGCCCAGCAGAGTGACCAAAGTCTGACCTTGAAAGAGTTTTACCTGCTCTACTATCTGGACTTGGCCCAAGAAAAATCTCTACGCCAGATTGACCTGCCAGATAAACTTCATCTGAGCCCGAGCGCTGTTTCTCGGATGGTGGCTCGCTTGGAAGCCAAAAATTGCGGTCTACTTAGTCGCATGTGTTGTGATCAAGATAGACGTTCTAGCTTTATCTGCCTGACAAGTGATGGGCAAAAGACACTGGCCTCTCTACAGAAGGCTGTCGAAGAAAGCTTGGAAACAGGTTTGGATTTCTTGATTTAAGATGATTTTAGAAAAAAGTTGCGTGCGCAATCATTTTTCTTGACATTCTCTTTTACAAGGAGTAAAATAAAGTCATCATTAAACAAAGGAGTTTTTAAAATGATTGAAATTACCTATCTAGATGCCAGCAAGAACGAAAGAACTATAACGTTCGAATCTTATGACGACTTTGATCGTTCACAACAAGCTTGCCTTATCGGCCTCGCAGACTACTACCCAGTCCAAAAATTAACTTACAACGGTCATGATTTGGACTACCATGGGACTTATGGAGATGTCTTCTTCTATCTCATGAAACAAGATTTAAGCCAATATAACTAAAAAAGGAGAAATACAATGGCAAAAGCAATTACAGATGCAACATTCGAACAAGAAACAAAAGACGGTTTGGTCTTGGTAGACTTCTGGGCAGCTTGGTGTGGTCCATGTCGTATGCAAGGTCCAATCTTGGACAAATTGTCTGAAGAACTTTCAGAAGATGTCTTGAAAATCGTTAAAATGGACGTTGATGAAAATCCAAACACAGCTCGTGCTTTTGGAATCATGTCTATCCCAACCCTTCTCTTCAAAAAAGACGGCCAAGTGGTAAAACAAGTTGCTGGTGTTCACACTGCAGAACAAATCAAGGCTATCGTTGCTGAATTGAGCTAATCACACGAGAGACCAAGTACTTTATTGGTCTCTTTTTTCTTGCCCTTTGCCATTTTTCAAAAAATATGCTAGACTGTAGGTAGAATATTACGATGTTTGGGACATGCCATCGCTAAAAAAAACCTCTACTTGGTATTTTTTAGCTCCCTCATGGGAGCTTTTTGCGTGCTCTGAACATTTCCCATTTTGGAAGGAGTACTATGAAACGTCAATCAGCCTTGGTCGTCTTTAGTGGCGGTCAAGATTCCACAACCTGCCTCTTTTGGGCTAAAGAACACTATGAAACAGTCGAAGCTGTCACCTTTGCTTACGGCCAACGCCATCATCTCGAAATTCAAGTTGCCCAAGAAATCGCTAAGGAACAAGGCATTCGTCATCACATCTTAGATATGTCTCTGCTGGGGCAAATCACTGAAAATGCCTTGACCTCTGATCTGGAGATCGAGCAAAAAGAGGGAGAGGTTCCCAATACCTTTGTTGACGGCCGCAACCACCTCTTTCTGTCCTTTGCGGCAGTTCTTGCCAAGCAACGAGGCATTAAAGATATCGTGACAGGTGTCTGCGAGACAGATTTCTCAGGCTACCCTGATTGTCGGGATGTCTTTGTCAAATCCCTCAATGTTACTCTCAACCTTGCCATGGATTACGACTTTGTTATCCAAACACCTCTCATGTGGCTAGACAAGGCTGAAACTTGGGAGTTAGCCGACCAACTTGGTGCCTTTGACTACGTTCGTGAGAAGACCTTAACCTGCTACAATGGGATTATCGGTAGTGGCTGCGGAGATTGCCCAGCCTGCCATCTACGTCAGCATGGACTAGATGTTTATCTTTCACAGAAAGGAGAGGGCTAATGTTTTTTGCACCCAAAGAAATCAAACAAGAAACTGGCGAGTCTCTGGTCTACAATCCTCACAGAACCTTGGTATCAAAAGAATTTACCTTTGATGCTGCCCACCACCTCTTTCACTATGAGGGAAAATGCAAGTCCCTGCACGGCCACACTTATCATTTACAAATCGCTGTCAGTGGATTTTTAGATGAACGGGGCATGACCTACGATTTCGGAGATATCAAAGCCATCTACAAGAACTACTTAGAGCCCCATTTGGATCATCGCTATCTCAATGAAACTCTGCCTTATATGAACACGACTGCTGAAAATATGGTTTACTGGATTTTCCAAACCATGAGTCAAGAGTTGCCTGACGAGCGCGGTCTCCGTTTGGAATACGTTCGCCTCTATGAAACTCCGACTGCCTTTGCGGAGTTTAGACGGGAGTGGTTAGATGACTAGGGAACGTGTCCTCAAACTACCAGTTCTGGAAATTTTCGGCCCAACCTTTCAAGGTGAAGGCCGTGCTATCGGGCAGAAAACCATGTTTGTCCGCACTGCTGGTTGCGACT
Source organism: Streptococcus sp. HMSC077F03 (assembly GCF_001812375.1). Classification (GTDB taxonomy): domain Bacteria; phylum Bacillota; class Bacilli; order Lactobacillales; family Streptococcaceae; genus Streptococcus; species Streptococcus oralis_S. The sequence continues at coordinate 6,420 of NZ_KV808776.1, read as the reverse complement.
ACCACTGCGACTGGTGCGACTCTGCCTTTACTTGGGATGGTTCTGAGAAGCCTACTCGCATGACCGCTGACGAAGTCATTTCTGCCTTAGACAAACTAGGAAGCTACGACTACGTTACCCTATCTGGGGGAAATCCTGCTATCCTAGCAGCTAACATGGCTGAACTGGTCACTAAGCTCAAGGAACGTGGTGTCACTCTGGCAGTTGAGACCCAAGGCTCCCGCTGGCAAAATTGGTTAAAAGATATCGATCAGGTCACCCTGAGTCCCAAGCCTCCTTCATCCAAGATGGAAATCAACTTCGAGACCTTGGACTTTATCGTTTCCCAACTAGATCCAGACAAGGTCACCTTTAAAATTCCTGTCTTTGATGATGCTGATTTGGCCTTTGCTAAAGGGATTCAAGAACGCTACCAACCAGATGTCCTCTTCTTATCGGCTGGAAATCCTGAGCCCAAGGCTACAGGCAATATTGTCCAAGACCAACTAGATCGCCTCAAAGAACTTTGGGAACGCATCGCCGCTGATGATAGCTGGGGCAATGTCCGCGTCCTCCCTCAACTGCATACTCTACTCTACGATAACCAACGTGGTGTTTAAGATTAGAAAGAAAAATCATGTCACAACAAGAAGAAATGAAAAACATCAGCCTACTGGGCAACAAAGAAACCAACTACATTTTCGAATATCAACCCGAAGTCCTCGAATCCTTTGACAATCGTCATGTTGAAAATGACTATTTCATCAAATTCAACTGTCCTGAATTTACCTCGCTTTGCCCAATCACTGCTCAGCCAGACTTTGCGACCATTTATATTTCCTACATTCCTGACAAGCTCTGTGTCGAGTCAAAATCCCTCAAACTCTACCTCTTTAGCTATCGAAATCATGGAGATTTTCATGAAAACTGTATCAACACCATCGGGAAAGACTTGGTCAATCTACTAGACCCTCGCTATTTGGAGGTATGGGGAAAATTCACTCCGCGCGGTGGCATCTCAATCGACCCCTACTACAACTACGGTAAGCCAGGAACTAAGTATGAAGGCTTGGCAGAACAACGCCTCTTCCAACACGACCTTTATCCAGAGAAAATTGACAACCGCTAAACTCATACTCAATGAAAATCAAAGAGCAGACTAGGAAGCTAGCCGCAGGTTGCTCAAAGCACTGCATTGAGGTCGTAGATAAGACTGACGAAGTCAGCTCAAAACACTGTTTTGAGGTTGCAGATGGAACTTGACGTGGTTTGAAGAGATTTTCGAAGAGTATCATACGAAAAAGCCTTGTTCCTCAAACTGAGGAGCAAGGCTTTTTGAGTTTCAATTATTCTTCTGTTCCAAGGAAGTTTTTTGCAACAAGAGCTGCAAGAACACCACCAACGATTGGAGCAAGGATGAAAATCCATACTTGTTGAAGGGCTTCACCACCAACCAAGACAGCTGGGGCCAAGCTACGAGCTGGGTTTACTGAAAGTCCAGTGATGTTCAAGCCCACAAGGATCATAGCTGTCAATGACAAACCGATCACCAAACCAGCGATAGCACTATTTCCTTTACTTGCTGAAGTTACAGTCATAATAACCAAAACAAACAAGAAAGTTGCAATTGTTTCAAACAAGAAACCACCAAATACAGTGACACCGTTTGCCAAGGCATTTTCACCAAGACTAGCAGTTGACATTCCTGAGTTAGACAAGAGGAAGAATACTGCAGCTGACGCAAGGAAAGCTCCAACTACTTGTCCAAGGATGTAGTTGACAAGGTCTTTCGATGACAAACGTTTGTTTACAAACATAGCGATCGAAACAGCTGGGTTCAAGTGAGCACCTGAAACAGTTCCGATTGAGAAAGCTGCAACCACGATTGCCAAACCAAAGGCAAAAGCAATTCCAAGGTGTCCAAGACCTCCAACACCATTTCCAAAAACAACTGCTCCTGTTCCGATGAACACAAGCATAAAAGTACCGATTAATTCAGCGACAAATTTTTTCATTTTCCATCTCCTTTTTTTAAAAACTATGTATCAGTTTACCAAAACAAATGAACGGATTCAAGAAAAGTGACTTGGAAATTTTTGTTGAGGCTTCATTTGAAGCCTGTTATACAATAGAGGCATTTATTTGAAACATTTTTTTCAAAGGTGTATACTATTAGTATAGCGTTGATGGGGGTTTCAAGAATCGTTATCAAGGCTCATTTATAAACCTTTGCTGTCCTTTCATAGGACATTTGAACGGTATCGCTTATACCAAGGAGGAATCATATGTCTAAAGTTGCTATTGTCACAGGTGCAGGTCAAGGAATTGGTTTTGCAATTGCAAAACGTTTGGTTCAAGATGGCTTTAAAGTAGGAGTCTTAGACTACAATCCAGAAACGGCTGAAAAAGCTGTTGCCGAATTATCAGCTGAAAATGCTTTTGCTGTCGTAGCAGATGTCTCAAAACAAGTAGAAGTTGCCCAAGCATTTCAAAAGGTTGTTGACCATTTTGGTGACTTGAATGTTGTCGTAAATAACGCTGGTGTCGCCCCAACTACTCCTCTTGATACGATTACAGAAGAACAATTTACACGTACATTCGGTATTAACGTCGGTGGGGTGATTTGGGGTTCCCAAGCTGCTCAAGCTCAATTTAAAGCACTTGGTCACGGTGGTAAAATTATCAACGCAACCTCTCAAGCAGGTGTTGTCGGAAATCCTAATCTGACAGTTTATGGTGGTACAAAATTTGCTGTTCGTGGAATTACACAAACATTGGCACGAGATTTGGCAGACTCAGGCATTACTGTCAATGCCTACGCACCAGGTATCGTAAAAACCCCAATGATGTACGATATTGCTCACCAAGTTGGGAAAAATGCTGGAAAAGATGACGAATGGGGAATGCAGACATTCGCAAAAGATATTGCCTTGAAACGTCTATCTGAACCAGAAGATGTGGCTGCAGCTGTCAGCTTCCTTGCTGGACCAGATTCAAACTACATCACAGGTCAAACCATTATCGTTGATGGTGGTATGCAATTCCATTAAGATACATAAAAAGAGGTTGGGATAAATATCCAACCTCTTTTACTATCTGCACCATTTCGATTTCAACACTTTTTCAAAACGATTAGCTAATCTATTAGAAGAACTTCCCATACAGTAACCGTATAAAATTTAATAGTGAAAAGATTGAATGATTTTTTTCAAGTCATCTTGTAAAAGATTATGACAGTCTAGTTGAAGGTAAATTTCCAGCAAACAAGATCTGAAGTTGGAAAATTTATGGAAATCGTTTGCTTCTTTCAGGGGAAATTCGACTGTTTGCAGCCAAGCAGTAAGTAGAGACGGTTCGATTTTCCCTCGTAAGATTGGTTCATAAAACGCTCTGGCTAACCGCCAATCTTCATCATTTGTAAAACGAATATCAACTCCTTTAAAGATTTTCCCAATGATTTCAAATGCTTCGGCTATATCTGACTTTGGAAAGCTAGAATGGCATATAACTTCCGTCAAGAGATCCGCTCCATGCGCAAAAGCATGAACCCAACCATACTGACTTGAAAAACCTGTCGTATCCTTTTCTTTTTTTAGGTAATGCAAACCTTGAGATAGCATAGCATTTCTTATATCAGCTTTTAATCCTTTATAGAAAAGAGAGTGCTCGTTACCATCTGCAGACAAAAGATTGGCATAAATAAGCGCCCTAAAAGAACGTTTAAGAGCCGAAACTCCTCTACTATCAATCTCTTTGTATAGACCTTCATCAGAGGAGACCTCTTCTGAGATAAACTGAAACTGTTCAAGGGAAAACAGTTCTTCTTGAATCCCTCTAGCCAAACTCGTAAAAACAAGTTCGTCTCGAATTTCTGGAGAGGGATCTCCCAAATGCTCAAGCAACCACTGAATTTCTTCTCGACTATAGCTTGGTTTTTCTTCTGTCACTTTTCTTTGTAATTTTTTACGCATCTCAAGTACCTCTACATTTCTAGTAACTTATCAAAAAGCCATCCGAAGATGACTTTGAATAGGAATATTTGGAAAAATTGGAAAGGAACATGGCATAGTTAAAGCACTATTTTTTCTTTTTAGGAGTTAAATCTTCAAAAGATGTACTATTTTTACTAATAGTCTCGCTAATTGCTTTTTGTCCTAAACCATTAATTGAACTATCCATTTGAGCTGCTAAAGTCGTTACAGCAGTCTTATTTGTCATAGCAAGAACCCCTATCTCCTCATCGTACTTATCTACAATACCTTTTCTACCTGATTTTATAGGAGGAGCACAAAATGCTTTGATAGCTGCTCTTTCTAATGTTTTTTTGATTTCTCGTCTGGCTGATTCTGACATAGGTCCAATCAAAGCATCTATGACTAAATCCACTAGCATTTCTTCTGCCCCCTTTCTAACTCATATAAGTCTTTTCTTTGACTATAACTCTCTTCTAACTCTTTCTCTATGCGAGAGCGCTCTTTTCGGTACTGAGTCTGCAACTCTTCATCTTTTGCTTCTATTTTAGCATATTGACGAAGATACTCACTCCTTGTCTCAACTGCATAAGATTCTAAGAGTATCAGAAATTGGTGGCGCTCTCTCTCATCTCCAGAATTCTGTCTACCAAAATCATAAGCGATGTTTTCAAACTCCTCATATAATCTGGTCAACTGAGAACGATTATCATCCAAATTTTCATAAGATTCTTCTATTTTCTTCTTAGCAGTTCTATAGTCATCCTCCAAGGACAAAAGACCATCTTCTTGCTTTTTTATTTTAATTTGAATTTCTTCTAGTTTGTCCATTGATTAATATCCCTTGCCAAGCTTTCGTCTCCTTCAACTGCCTGTTCAACACCTTTCTGAATGTTGGTTTCCAAATCCGTAAAGGCTTTTACAATCTCAGCTGATTTACTTACTTTTTCATCAAAATGTCTCTGAGTCTCACCCACAATACTATCATACGTTACCCCAGCTTCTGCATAGACATCCTCTATCTCATCATAAGTTAACTCTGTTACAAACCAGGGAACTTCCTTACTTTTATCGTAGAGTGTTTCAGCATCCGCAACTGCTTTTTTCGCCACTGCCTCAATCTCGTTGTGTCCGTTGCTGACACTCTCTGTCATTGCTGTCGCAACAGCAGTTGCTTGGACGCTGTCCAAGAAAAACATCTCATGGCTATTTATACTACCATCTGATAAAAATTGAGTATTCAACTGCTTTAGAAGTCCATTTTTGACACCTTGTAATTTCTTCAGGGTTTCATAGTTCTTCTTTTCAAGTCCAGTCATTTTCTCTGGACTCTGTTTTTCCAAAATATCCTTGATTTGGTTAATTTGATTTTTATCACCCGTAATATCTGGATCAAGGCTGTGACCACCAGAATTTTTAAGCAGGTAATCTTCTCCCAAGTATACACCTAAAAAAGGCTTTGAGATATTGTTAAGAAAGTCATCTTGAGTCCGGATTCGTACTACTTGACCTGTGAATGTCTTTTGTTTATTGATTATCTTCTCCCTTGCTGAATCCCACGGAGTGAGATAATCTATGATTTTATCTTTAGATTCGATAAGACCTTCTAAGTAGAGAGGGGCCGAGTTATATACCACAGTACGGGGAGCGTTATACTCTAAGGCCACCCTCTGAGCGATGTTCCCTCCTAAAGAATGTCCAGTTAGAGTAATATTATCCCCATATCTCTGTCGAATCCTTTCGTAAAATGTGAAAGCTTCATCATAATGAAAACCGAGCGCCATGGCTATACTACCGATATCTGTAGCGACATCCTTGGCTATATCCGCATTAGGATTCGTTCCCGTATAGGCAATAATCACCTCTCCACTATCCTTATCTAGGAAAGCTGTACCACTCGTCCCAGTAGAGTCATCATGAAAATCATCTAGATATTGGAGGTTGGAGGGGATAGTCTTCAATTTATTAACTTCCCTAAGCCGTTTATTTTTATCATCTCCGATATCCGACTGTTGAACTCGAACATTTTCAAATTCGTAAGTCAGATTAGACGCATCTAAAGTTGGAATTCCACTATTGGCCATTATATACCTCCGCATTTGATACCGTTTCTCTAAAATAATAGCCATCATTATAATCTAGTAAAATTGAGTAGTAGTAATAACCCTCGTTTTGTAGAGAGCTTCCAATCTCTAGTACAGATGTTTCAGAATCGTTTTTATGAAAGTAATTATTAACTATTTCATTTTCTGTAAGATATAAAATACTAAAACCATTCGTCACGCTATTATACGATTTCTCTTTTAATCTTAACTTAGACAATTCAGTTTTATTTAAAGTCAACTTTTGAAATAAAAATCTGTCAAACTTCCATATTTTTTTAGCGGTTTCTTCATCAGAAAAAATAAATTTATTGTCTACATATTGAACACTTACTACTTCTTCGCTTTTTGGTGCATCATCCTTCGCT
>NZ_KV808775.1:0-647 GCF_001812375.1 Streptococcus sp. HMSC077F03 | reverse complement strand
GTGAAAGCCAATGGCGGTCAAGCAGTTGAATTGAGCTTCACTGCTAAGATTAAAGCGGGAGCTGATTTGACTCCATATCTAACAGATCGTGGATTCACTGTTCCAAATACGGCTTCTTATGATGCAAACATTCCAAATAGACCAGGGCTACACAAAGATTCGAATAAAGTTCCGGTTATCGTTCCAAAAGAACCAGAACCAGAAATTACGAAGAAAATCAACCGTACCTTGGACCACTTGGATGTCGAATACGATGCACCTTACATGTACAATGTCAATACAGCTTTACCAAAAGATATTGATAAGTACAAAGAGTTCACCGTAACAGATACACTTGAATCTGTTTTGGCAATCCCTGATACGCCAGTAGCCTATGTGGACGGTCGTGATGCAAATGGAGCTCTTGAAACAAGTGTTGAAGGAAACACTGTCACTGTAAAAGTGAAAGATTTCGCTCGACTAAAAGGCTTCAAAGAGATTCAATTGTACATCCCAGCTAAACTCAAAGCGAATAGCGATTTGACTCCTTATAAGGATCAATTGGTACCAAACAAAGCAAGTGTTAACTTCAAGGATGCCAATGGTCAATCTGGCAGCAAGGAATCAAAACCGGTAACGGTGAAACCACGTGACCCAGAAAAACCAAC
>NZ_KV808774.1:0-472 GCF_001812375.1 Streptococcus sp. HMSC077F03 | reverse complement strand
GGATTAGAAGATAGTTTGGCGGAAGCTACTAAGTACCTTCCTACCGCAAAGAAGGCAATGAAGAGTCCAGAAGCTCAAAAAGGTTTTGTGGCATATGAAGCTCGCTACAATGAATTGAAAGCCAAGGCTGAAGCTTTGTTGGCCGGTAAGACGGAACAACCAGCTGAACCAAAAGTTGAGCATCAAGAAATCGCTACAACAGAAGAGATTCCTTATGCATCTCGTACCGAAAACAATGCCGATCTTGCAGAAGGTACTCGCAATGTGAAACAAGCGGGTGTTAAAGGTACTAAGACCATTACTTGGGATATCACACTGACAGATGGTAAAGAAACGGCTCGTACTAAGAAAAGCGAGAAAGTTACCAAAGAACCAGTAGAAGAAATCATCGAAGTTGGAACTAAGAAAACAGGTGTAGAAACCAAAGAAACAGTGACTGTAGAGGAAAAAGTTGCTTTCAAAGAAGAAACGA
>NZ_KV808773.1:0-351 GCF_001812375.1 Streptococcus sp. HMSC077F03 | reverse complement strand
AGTGTCTTGAAACCAAAGGAGGAATTGAGCAATGTCCGTTAAACAGATCCAACCGATGCGAATTCAAAGTATTAAGGCAAGTATTAAGGTTTCGACAGATGAGATTTCAAAGGGGATGTCGACTATCATTGATGCACCGGTTACAAGTAGTCTAGAGTCTTGTGCAGGTCTCGCAAAAACATGTATGGAAAATTTAGTAGAGACGGTAGACTCATTAGATGGCTTTATGAACAAGATTGCGGAAGCTTTTAAAAATATGGATACCGATTTAGCGGGATCTATTGAAACGAATGAGATTTATACAGTTTCACCACAAGAGTATACAGAAAAGAAACGAATCCAACAGAAGAT
>NZ_KV808772.1:56378-82408 GCF_001812375.1 Streptococcus sp. HMSC077F03 | reverse complement strand
GGTGTCGCAGGTTCGAATCCTGTCTTCCCGATCGATTACGAGGATACTTTAGGGTATCTTTTTTTTATTTACTAAGGAGATTCTGAGAGTCTTCTTTTTTGTTTACGGAATAAATTTGTGTAAACTAGCAGTGCTTAAGGAATGGTACTAGTCATATATTTTCTTTAATTATGGTAAAATAGTAAAAGAATAATGTGAGGAAAATGAATGTCAAGTAAGTTTGAAATTTTAATGAATCAACTAGGAATCTCTGATCAATTGAGACGGGATCCTGCTCTTGTTGATGCAAAAATTGAGCGTGTTGTGGTTCATAAAATTAGTAAGATTTGGGAATTTCATTTTGTATTTTCTAATATTTTACCGATTGAAATCTTTTTAGAGTTAAAGAATGGGCTTAGTGAAGAATTTTCTAAAACAGGCAATCGAGCTGTTTTCGAAATCAAGGTTCTCTCTCAAGAATTTTCAAATGAACTCTTGCAGGCCTACTATAGAGAGGCTTTTTCTGAAGGTCCATGTGCAAGTCAGGGGTTTAAATCTCTTTACCAGAATTTAAACGTTCGTTCGGAAGGAAATCAACTCATTATTGAAGGTTCAGAGGCGATTGATAAGGAGCACTTTAAGAAGAATCATCTTCCTAATTTGGCAAAGCAACTCGAAAAGTTTGGTTTTCCAGCTTTTGTATGCCAAATAGAAAAGAACGATGCTCTTACACAAGAGCAGGAGGAAGCCTTCCATACGGAGAATGAACAGATTGTGCAAGCTGCCAATGAGGAAGCGCTCCGGGCTATGGAGCAACTGGAACAAATGGCTCCTCCTCCAGTAGAAGAGAAGCCAGCCTTTGATTTTCAGGCTAAAAAGGCTGCGGCCAAGCCTAAACTAGATAAGGCTGAAGTTACCCAGATGATCGACGTGACGACTGAGGAAAATCGCCTGGTCTTTGAAGGGGTCGTTTTTGATGTGGAGCATAAGGTGACCAGAACTGGTCGTGTTTTGATCAACTTTAAAATGACAGACTACACTTCAAGTTTTTCAATGCAAAAATGGGTTAAGAATGAAGAAGAGGCTCAGAAGTTTGACATCATTAAGAAGAATTCTTGGCTTCGAGTTCGTGGGAATGTGGAGATGAATAACTTCACACGTGATTTGACCATGAACGTCCAGGATGTGCAGGAAGTGGTTCACTATGAGCGGAAGGATTTGATGCCAGAAGGTGAGCGTCGGGTTGAGTTTCATGCTCATACAAATATGTCGACCATGGATGCTTTACCAGAGGTTGAAGAAATCGTTGCGATAGCTGCTAAGTGGGGACACAAGGCGGTTGCCATCACGGACCATGGGAATGTCCAGTCCTTCCCACATGGCTACAAGGCAGCTAAGAAAGCTGGAATTCAGCTGATCTATGGAATGGAAGCCAATATCGTGGAGGACCGTGTCCCTATCGTTTACAACGAAGTGGAGATGGGCTTGTCAGAAGCGACCTATGTGGTCTTTGACGTGGAAACGACGGGACTTTCAGCTATCTATAATGATTTGATTCAGGTTGCGGCCTCTAAGATGTACAAGGGGAATGTTATTGCCGAATTTGATGAATTTATCAATCCCGGGCATCCATTATCAGCCTTTACTACTGAGTTGACAGGAATTACAGATGATCATGTCAAAAATGCTAAACCACTGGAACAAGTTTTGCAAGAATTCCAAGAATTTTGCAAGGATACAGTCTTAGTTGCTCACAATGCTACCTTTGACGTTGGCTTTATGAATGCCAACTATGAGCGTCATGGTCTGCCTAAGATTAGCCAGCCAGTTATCGATACGCTGGAGTTTGCTAGAAATCTCTATCCTGAGTATAAACGTCATGGTTTGGGGCCTTTGACTAAGCGTTTTGGTGTAGCACTTGAACACCACCACATGGCCAACTACGATGCGGAAGCTACTGGTCGTTTGCTTTTCATCTTTATCAAAGAGGTAGCAGAAAAACATGGTGTGACCGATCTAGCTAGACTAAACATTGATTTGATTAGTCCAGACTCTTATAAAAAAGCTCGGATTAAGCATGCGACTATCTATGTCAAGAATCAAGTTGGTTTAAAAAATATTTTTAAGCTGGTTTCTTTGTCCAATACCAAGTACTTTGAAGGAGTACCACGAATTCCGAGAACGGTTCTAGATGCCCATCGGGAGGGCTTGATTTTGGGGTCGGCTTGCTCGGAAGGTGAAGTTTTCGATGCGGTCGTTTCCCAAGGTGTGGATGCGGCGGTTGAGGTGGCCAAGTATTATGACTTTATTGAGGTCATGCCACCAGCTATCTATGCTCCCTTGATTGCCAAGGAGCAGGTTAAGGATATGGAGGAACTCCAGACTATTATCAAGAGTTTGATAGAGGTTGGGGATCGTCTTGGCAAGCCTGTTCTAGCTACGGGAAATGTCCACTATATCGAACCGGAAGAAGAGATTTACCGTGAAATTATCGTACGTAGTTTGGGGCAAGGAGCTATGATTAACCGAACCATCGGTCATGGTGAACATGCCCAACCAGCTCCTCTTCCGAAAGCTCATTTTCGAACGACTAATGAGATGTTGGATGAATTTGCCTTCTTGGGCGAAGATCTAGCACGCAAATTGGTTATTGAAAATACCAGTGCCTTGGCAGAAATTTTTGAGCCTGTTGAGGTTGTTAAAGGTGACTTGTATACACCTTTCATCGACAAGGCTGAAGAAACGGTCGCTGAGTTGACCTATAAGAAAGCTTTTGAGATTTATGGAAATCCGCTGCCAGATATTGTTGATTTGCGGATTGAAAAAGAATTAACTTCCATTCTGGGGAATGGATTTGCCGTGATTTATCTGGCATCGCAGATGCTGGTGCAACGTTCCAATGAACGGGGCTACTTGGTTGGCTCTCGTGGGTCTGTTGGGTCCAGTTTTGTTGCGACCATGATTGGGATTACGGAGGTCAATCCTCTCTCTCCTCATTATGTTTGTGGTCAGTGTCAGTATAGTGAGTTTATCACGGATGGTTCTTACGGTTCAGGGTTTGATATGCCCAATAAGGATTGTCCAAACTGTGGTCATAAACTTAGCAAAAATGGGCAGGATATTCCCTTTGAGACCTTCCTCGGTTTTGATGGGGACAAGGTTCCCGATATTGACTTGAACTTCTCGGGAGAAGACCAGCCTAGCGCCCACTTGGATGTACGTGATATCTTTGGTGAGGAATATGCCTTCCGTGCAGGCACGGTTGGTACGGTGGCTGCCAAGACTGCCTATGGCTTTGTCAAGGGCTACGAGAGAGACTACGGGAAGTTTTATCGTGATGCAGAGGTGGAACGCCTCGCTCAGGGTGCGGCTGGTGTCAAGCGGACAACAGGACAACACCCGGGAGGAATCGTTGTTATTCCTAACTACATGGATGTCTACGACTTTACGCCTGTCCAGTATCCAGCAGATGATGTGACGGCTGAATGGCAGACGACTCACTTTAACTTCCATGATATCGATGAGAATGTCCTCAAACTCGATGTACTGGGGCATGATGATCCGACCATGATTCGAAAATTGCAGGACTTGTCTGGGATTGACCCTAATGAAATTCCTATGGATGATGAAGGTGTCATGGCCCTCTTTTCAGGGACGGATGTACTTGGGGTGACGCCGGAGCAAATCGGAACGCCGACGGGCATGCTGGGAATCCCAGAGTTTGGAACCAACTTTGTACGTGGGATGGTAGACGAGACGCATCCGACGACTTTTGCGGAATTGCTTCAGCTCTCAGGTCTGTCCCACGGTACCGATGTGTGGTTGGGAAATGCCCAGGATTTGATCAAGCAAGGGATTGCGGACCTATCAACCGTTATCGGTTGTCGGGACGACATCATGGTTTACCTCATGCATGCGGGTCTCGAACCTAAGATGGCCTTTACCATCATGGAACGGGTGCGTAAGGGTTTGTGGCTGAAGATTTCCGAAGAGGAGCGAAATGGCTACATCGAGGCTATGAAGGCTAATAAGGTACCAGAGTGGTATATCGAATCCTGTGGGAAAATCAAATATATGTTCCCCAAAGCCCACGCGGCAGCCTACGTTATGATGGCCTTGCGTGTAGCCTACTTCAAGGTTCACCATCCCATTTATTATTACTGTGCTTACTTCTCCATCCGTGCTAAGGCTTTTGATATCAAAACCATGGGAGCAGGCTTGGATGCCATCAAGCGTAGAATGGAAGAAATCGCTGAAAAACGGAAGAATAATGAAGCCTCTAATGTGGAGATTGACCTCTATACAACTCTTGAGATTGTCAATGAAATGTGGGAACGTGGCTTTAAGTTTGGCAAGTTAGACCTCTATCGTAGTGATGCGACTGAATTCATCATTGATGGAGACACTCTTATCCCACCATTTGTAGCAATGGATGGTCTGGGAGAGAACGTTGCTAAGCAGTTGGTGCGTGCGCGTGAAGAGGGTGAGTTCCTCTCTAAGACAGAACTGCGCAAGCGTGGTGGACTGTCATCAACCTTGGTTGAAAAGATGGATGAAATGGGGATTCTCGGCAATATGCCAGAGGATAACCAGTTGAGTTTGTTTGATGATTTGTTTTAAATAAAATTAGAAAAATAGCAATGCTTTTAAAAAGTTAAAGCTGGTAAGATTAACTATCTTGATTGAGGGGGCTTGAAAATGATGGGAATTGAGGACTTTGGAGTGTGTGATAGAATCAGAATTTGTTAACTAGCTTGATGACTTTAGGAATATTGATATATTTGTAGTGGTTGTTTTCTAAAGGCTATTATTTTAAAAGTGGAGTAAGATACAAGAGAAATTAATAGAGTTGAAGGATAAAGTAATGAATTATGATAGGCGAAATGCCACTTCAAGTTGGAGTGGGTATAACCATCAAGGAAAAGTTGGGATATTTTTGGCACTAACTGAACTTAGAAAACTTGTAGAAAAAGAGGAAGACTATAGCTCATATGAATTAATCCTTGAAAAAAATGGCGGTGAAGATGTTGAGATTTTTCAAGCTCAAACAGTAGTATCAAGACATCAAGTAAAAGCCAAAAAAGCTGGAAAGTATCCGAATGATTATGCTAATGTTAGAACAATAAATTCTAGACTTCATCCTACAGGATATCAAACCTCGGGTACGAACAGAAATAATAGATTTTTACATGTAATTTGTGAAGTTCGAGGCTGGGATATGGATAAGCAAACATTTCAGCAAACATATAAAAGAGCAGCTTATGTCCCTAATCAGAGTCAAGTTCAACTATATACCTATCCTGATGGTAAAAAATATTGTGATTTAGTAGTAGAGAATCAATCGCCTATTGATAATTTTTGCAAAAATGAAATTAAGGAGATTTTGAAATTTTCTAAAAGTTCTTTAGTAGATGATATTGAACATATAGAGGAGACACTGTCTGAGATTAAAGATTTAATTTCTAGACAGATTGTGCAATCACATAGTAATGGGAATGGTGCCTATTCGGTAATATCTTTTCAAGAGATTTTCAACATTATTACTTCGCAAGCGAAGCGCCAGAGACAATCTATTAGGAGAGCAAAGTTAAGTCTTGAAGTGTATTGGAATAACATTGTTGAAGATGATGTTGATACGACTGTTATAAATCAGATATTAAATTTACCTGATGACAAATTTGAACAATTGCTGATTGACTTGCATCCAGATGGCGATATTTCTGGTTCAAAAAGGCTGAACGATATTGGTAGATTAATTGATGAAATTAGCATTGAATATATTTTATATAATTTTCTTAAAACTTGTAAACAAGAAAGGCTTTCGTTAGACAGTTTACGGTATAATTTAAATCATGAGTCGCTCAGACTTAGCATGATTCATGCTCCTAAGGGCACAGAGAGTAGAGTTCGAGATAAAATTATGACTAATGAAAGCTTTATAAGAGCTAGCTTTGATACTGACTATTTGATTAATCTGTGTATCAATGGACAAAAGTTTTTTGAAGAGAAGCCAATTCATGAAGATGGAAAAGAAAAGTTGCTTGCAGAAGCCCTTGGAGAGGAAAAAAATAGAATATTTTCAAATAATTTAGAATATATTGATTATGTGAATACTGTTGAAAAATTGAAAGAGGATTGAAATGAATAGTTTTTTGCAACAAATCTTAGGACAACATAATTTTCATAAATGTGATGAACATTTAGAATTGTGGGGAGGGGACGGAAATGAATTTTTCCTTATTCAAGAATATAATAGGGAGGATTTTAAATCTAGCAGCGAAGGAGGGGTAGATTTTTTTACTTGTGAGCAAACAAATAAGTTGATATCTTGCTTTGAAGAACTTAATGATGAAAAAATTAAGAAAAATACCTCTTTATTTGTAACTATTAAAGTTGATGAACTGAAGCAATCATATGAAAGTCTTAGAAATATGATTATGAAAGTTGAGGAAGATGAATATTATTTTAGAAAATATGTCATCTTATATACCGAGGAAGGATTGAGTAGACTGAACTCGAATATTGAAGATTTACTAAATTATATTCAGTCTACATCTCCTGAGGGTGAGTCTTTATTTGATAAATTTGAGAGTGATATGTTTTTTGATACTGCTTACTTCATTGCTATACAACTAATTATTAAATTACCATTTGCTTCTCATCCTCATTCTGATAATCATTTTGAAATAGTTGAAAATAAAATCCAATCACGAATTGAAATGGAAGGTTTAAATGATCATAAAAAGCAGGTAGATGATATTTTAGAAATTTTTAATGGAGTTGATATTAGGAAACAACTTGAAAATGAAGCTAGTTTTTTGCTGGATAGTTTAAATCAAATTTTAGGAGACTGAACTTGTGAAGATTAGGAAAATTTTACTTTATAATTTCAAAAACTTTAGAAATGAAACAGTTATTGACTTTAGTGATGGGATAACATTTTTAGTGGGACCAAATGGTTATGGTAAAACAACGATTTTTGATGCAATTGAGTTAGGATTGACTGGTAATCTTTCTCGCATTAATAAAGTTACTGCTGAAAATATTGTATATAATAAGCCCTTCTTTCAGAATGAGATTGGTCAGCCGGTAATTATAAAATTGTGGCTAGAAAAAATGAATGGTGACCAACTTGTAATTGTAAGAAAATTAGTAAATAGTTTTACTGAAAGTAAAAACATATTTGCACCTTTAAAGTCTGCTAGTCAGTTTAAGTTATTTAGACAAGTGGAAGTGAGCGAGTCAAATTTTAGATCTACAGATAATATTAAGCTTGAAGACATTACTCAAAGTTCTATTGATACATTTTTAGGTATTAATGGGAAATATGAGATAGAAAAAATTTTCAATCTATTTAATTATATTCAACAGGAAGAAACAACTTTCTTTCTAAAGCAAACGGAATATGAAAGAGGCGATAGTTTATCTTTTTTAGTAAAAACGGATAAAATAGAGAAGAAAATAGAAAAGATTAATACAGTAACAAACGTTATTAGAAAAAAGATTAGTGATTTCAAGGGGCAATTACAAAACTTAAAACAGCAAGAACTATCAGATGTCTCTTATCATAGATTATTTAATCATAGGGAATTTGTATTTGATCGTGAAACTCCTTTTTCTATTGCTAATCTTGACAAATTATTAACTTATCAAAATACTTTACAAAATATTATTGATTTTAAGAAGAATTTCTCAATAGGGGAGTATAATAGAAAGACGGAAAGAGATAAAAGAAAAAAAGATATTGCTGGTGATAGGGCTATTAAACAAGCATTATATTTTTCAATGTTATCTCCAAATATTCTTAAATCAAATTCTCAATGGCTTTGGGAAAAGTATTCATTAGACAATCCAAAATTATTTGAATATGTGCTTTTAGAGAATTACCTACAATCATATGAGAGAGTTGTTCATGATTGCAATCGAAGAAAGCAACTAAATACCTACTTGACTAATTTATCATCGGATATTACTGAGATGACAGAACAGTCCATTACTTATACTCAAAATGATAGATTGTCAGGTGATTTTGAATTGCTTAAAATACAAGTGGTTAAATTCCAAAGTCTGAGGAATAATGCTAGCCAGGTAGACAAAAATTTAAGTGAACTACGACAATTAAGGAGTAACTTAGGCAATAAGTTTGACGAGTTGAGACATCGACATATTGATGAAAACAAATGTCCATTCTGTAATTCACAGTTCCAAACATTTGAAGAATTGAAGCAAGCTTATGATAGTTATAAAAATTATCTAACTGAAATTTCGTCTCAAAGTAGTCTGCAATTGCAAGAAGCTCAATTATTGCTGAATGAACGGATCCAGCAACTGAAGCAGAAAATCATTGATGAAATAAATAGCCTTTCAATAGATGTAGATAAAAATTTATTAGATAGATTACAAAAATTAAAAAATTCGTATCAAAGTTATTCTCAAAATGTCGAAGGTTTTAAAACTTTTATTCAGTCGTACACAATTATGGTGCCATATGAGTTGGGAAGGTTAGAATTTAAAGACTATAACCAGCAGCACCAGTTAAACTGGCAAGAATTTCAATCTAAATTAGTAGTTGATGATGATGTTTACAGTTTGCTAGATAATAATAGTTTGAGAAATATAAAGGAAGAACTGGAGGTCTTAAGGGAAGAATTTCCTGAACTGCAGTTTGAAACATACCAATTAGAATCAAGTTCATATTCGAAAATAAATATTGCGATGATTGATAGTCGATTGCTTGAATTAAAAAATGCTATTCACTCGGCAGTTGATAATAAATATGCTATTAATGAGAATCTGATAGCAGACACTGAGAACATATTTCCTACATATTTTCAAAGTAAAGTGGAAGTATTAGAGGATATTCGTATTGGAGATTTAGAGAATAAGAAACTTTATCTTGATAGACAGCATAAACTAGTTCAAAATCAGCAACTTCAAGATTTATCAAGTCAGATAGAAACATTGAGAATAACTGTGGAACGATTAGAAGAAATTAATACTATATATAAAGAAGAGGTAAAACAGTTCAAAATAGATATTGTTAAAAAGCTACGTATCCCATTCTTTATATACTCAGCAAAAATGTTACAAAATTATCAACAAGGTTTGGGAATTTTTCTAACGTATAACAAAACAACAATTGATAAAGAAGAAACGACGACTGATGAGGCAACAGGTAATCAAGTAAAAACGATTAAAAAGATAACAAAGACAATTATTAGGTTCAAGTCGGATTCTAATAATGATCATGATGCAATTAATCAACTAAGCACTGGTCAGTTAGCGGTTGTTTCACTAGCATTTACTCTTTCACTGAATACGATGTTCAAACTATCTGATAATTTGAATTTCTTAATGATAGATGATCCAGTTCAAGACATGGATGCTATGAATGTACTATCTTTTATTGAAATTTTACGTCATGGAATTATAGATAAGTATCAGATCATTTTATCAACTTATAGCGATTTAAATGCTTTGTTTATGGGTTATAAATTTGCAAATTCAAATTCGGAAGTAAATATAAAATATGAAAAGGTTAGTGACTTGCAAGTATAATATGTAAAACTCTTATTCTTTGTCTTGTTTTCTATGTGAATATTTTAGACTATCCTAATAATCAATGTTAAGAAAGCTAATGTATATCTAATAGATTTACATAAGCCTTCTTTTTTGTTAAAATAATAAATAGAAAGAAGGTGGGAATATGTCAAAGACGAGCATGAGTATTCGTTTGGATAGTGAGGTTAAGGAGCAGGCCCAACAGGTTTTTAATCATTTAGGAATGGATATGACAACAGCAATCAATATTTTCCTTCGTCAGGCAATTCAATATCAGGGTTTGCCTTTTGATGTTAGACTAGACGAGAATCGGAAGTTGCTTCAAGTATTAACGGATTTAGACCAAAATCGTAATATGAGCCAATCCTTTGAATCAGTCTCTGACTTGATGGAGGACTTGCGTGCTTAAGATTCGTTATCATAAACAGTTTAAAAAAGATTTTAAGTTGGCTATGAAGCGTGGTTTGAGGGCAGAATTATTAGAAGAAGTTTTGAATTTTCTGGTTCAAGAAAAAGAACTTCCTGCTAGATATCGTGATCATCAATTAACGGCATCTAAGCATTTTCAAGGAGTTCGTGAGTGTCATATCCAGGCGGATTGGCTCCTGGTCTATAAAGTAGACAAGGAAGAATTGATTTTAAACTTGCTTAGGACAGGTAGTCATAGTGATTTATTTTAAGATATTTTAAGGAGTTCAAGATGAAACTTAGAATCTTTGCGGAAGATAAACCTGCTGAAAAGATTTTTGACTATCAGCTAGAGCTGGCAGATGAAACAATTATTCTATCGACAGCACTCCTTTCAGGTGCTATTGCTTTGGCAGGATTATTTTCTGCTTTGAAAGAAAAATAAAAATAGAAAAGGGAAACACAAATGGTTTTACCAAATTTTAAAGAAAATCTAGAAAAATACGCTAAGCTTTTGGTTGCAAACGGTGTGAATGTGCAACCGGGTCACACCTTGGCTCTCTCTATCGATGTGGAGCAACGCGAGTTGGCTCACTTGATTGTCAAAGAAGCCTATGCACTGGGTGCACATGAGGTTATCGTTCAGTGGACAGATGATGTGATTAACCGTGAGAAATTCCTCCACGCGCCGATGGAGCGTCTGGACAATGTACCAGAATACAAGATTGCTGAGATGAACTACCTCTTGGGAAACAAGGCTAGCCGTCTAGGAGTTCGTTCATCTGATCCAGGTGCCTTGAACGGAGTGGATGCGGACAAGCTTTCAGCTTCTGCCAAAGCTATGGGACTCGCGATGAAGCCAATGCGCATCGCAACTCAATCCAACAAGGTTAGCTGGACTGTAGCAGCCGCTGCTGGACTTGAATGGGCTAAGAAAGTCTTTCCAAATGCTACGAGCGATGAAGAAGCAGTTGATCTTCTTTGGGATCAAATCTTCAAAACTTGCCGTGTCTACGAAGAAGATCCTGTTAAAGCTTGGGAAGAGCATGCTGCTATCCTTAAGAGCAAGGCAGAAATGCTCAATAAAGAACAATTCTCAGCCCTTCACTACACAGCACCGGGAACTGATTTGACACTTGGTTTACCTAAGAACCACGTTTGGGAATCAGCTGGTGCTATCAATGCACAGGGCGAAGGATTCTTGCCAAATATGCCGACAGAAGAAGTCTTTACGGCCCCTGATTTCCGTCGTGCAGATGGCTATGTAACCTCTACAAAACCACTTAGCTATAACGGAAATATCATCGAAGGGATTAAGGTGACCTTCAAGGATGGTCAAATCGTAGACATTACTGCTGAAAAGGGTGATCAGGTCATGAAAGATCTTGTCTTTGAAAATGCGGGTGCGCGTGCCTTGGGTGAATGTGCCTTGGTACCAGATCCAAGCCCAATTTCTCAGTCAGGCATTACCTTCTTCAACACCCTTTTCGATGAGAATGCTTCAAACCACTTGGCTATCGGTGCAGCCTATGCGACCAGCGTTGTTGGTGGGGCAGAGATGAGCGAAGAAGAGCTTGAAGCTGCAGGACTGAACCGTTCAGATGTTCACGTGGACTTTATGATTGGTTCGAATCAAATGGATATCGATGGTATCCGTGAGGATGGAACACGCGTACCACTCTTCCGCAATGGAGACTGGGCAATTTAAGGAGAAGCTATGCTTGGAAGTATGTTTGTTGGTCTCCTAGTGGGACTCTTGGCAGGTGCTTTGACCAATCGTGGAGAAAGTATGGGATGCTTTGGGAAAATGTTTCTCGGCTGGATTGGTGCTTCTTTGGGGCACCTGCTCTTTGGAACTTGGGGTCCAAACCTAGCGGGGATAGCCATTGTTCCAGCTGTTTTAGGTGCTATGGTTGTCTTAGCTATTTTCTGGAGACGAGGAAGTTAATTTCTTAAATCTGATACTCAATGAAAATCAAAGAGCAAACTAGGAAACTAGCCGCAGACTGCTCAAAGCACTGCTTTGAGGTTGTGTATAGAACTGACGAAGTCAGCTCAAAACACTGTTTTGAGGTTGCAGATGGACGTTGACGCGGTTTGAATCTGATTTTTGAAGAGTATGAAACGAAAAGGAGGTTGGTCATTGTACCAGCCTCCTTTTGAGTATGATATAATAGTTCTATGAGATTAGATAAATTTTTAGTTGCCTGTGCTGTGGGGAGTCGGACAGAAGTCAAAAACTTGCTCAAGGCTGGGCGGGTGACGGTAAATGGTAAAAAAGAAAAGTCAGCTAAACTGCAGATCAATGAGGAAAGAGATGAGATTCGCTTTGATGGCCAAGTGCTGGAGTATGAAGAGTTTGTCTACTACATGATGAACAAGCCCCAAGGAGTCATTTCAGCGACTGAGGATTCTAAACACAGAACAGTGTTGGACTTGTTGGATGATATTGCTCGGACCAAGGAAGTTTTTCCAGTAGGGCGTTTGGATATTGACACGCATGGCCTCCTGCTTTTGACCAATGACGGTCAGCTTGCCCATGCTCTTCTTTCACCAAAACGTCATGTGGATAAGACCTATCTGGCACACGTCGAGGGAATTATGACCCAAGAAGATGTGGAGACATTTGTCAAGGGCATTCCGCTCAAGGATTTTACCTGCCAGCCAGCTAAGCTGGAGATTGTGTCGGTAGATTCAGTAAAGAATCAAAGTCTGGTTCGTGTGACCATTGCTGAAGGGAAGTTCCATCAAGTCAAGCGTATGGTGGCCTACTGTGGCAAGGAAGTGGTGGACTTACAACGTTTGACGATGGGAACTCTAGTCTTGGATGAGAACTTAGAACAAGGAGAATGGCGTCGTTTGACCAAGGAGGAGTTAGAAGTTCTCTTTGCAAGTATTGCTTAGTTTGGATTATGTTAGAAAAGGTGAGGAGAATGTCCTTGTCTTTTTAAGTTTTTCGGTTGCTTCATTTGTGAAAAGAGTTATAATAGACAGTAGAATAAAAGGAGGAATCTATGAACGCGATTCAAGAATCATTTACAGATAAACTATTTGCTAACTATGAAGCAAATGTCAAATACCAAGCGATTGAAAATGCTGCCAGCCACAACGGAATTTTTGCAGCCCTAGAACGTCGCCAAAGCCATGTAGACAATACACCTGTTTTCTCATTGGATTTGACCAAGGACAAGGTTACTAACCAGAAAGCCTCTGGTCGTTGCTGGATGTTTGCAGCTCTCAACACCTTCCGCCACAAACTCATCTCTCAATACAAACTGGAAAACTTTGAGTTGTCACAAGCCCACACTTTCTTCTGGGACAAGTACGAGAAATCCAACTGGTTCTTGGAGCAAGTCATTGCGACTGCAGATCAAGAATTGACGAGCCGTAAGGTTAGCTTCCTACTCCAAACTCCACAACAAGACGGTGGACAGTGGGATATGGTCGTGGCCCTCTTTGAAAAATATGGTGTCGTTCCTAAGTCAGTTTACCCTGAGTCTGTTTCATCTAGTAATAGCCGTGAGCTCAATGCAATTCTTAACAAATTGCTTCGCCAAGATGCCCAAATCTTGCGTGACTTGCTCGCTTCTGGTGCTGACCAAGCGACTGTTCAAGCTAAGAAAGAAGACCTCTTGCAAGAAATCTTTAACTTCCTTGCTATGTCACTAGGTCTTCCACCGCGTAAATTTGACTTTGCTTATCGCGATAAGGATGATAACTACCAAAGCGAAAAGGGTATCACGCCACAAGAGTTTTACAAGAAATATGTCAATCTTCCTCTAGAAGACTACGTTTCTGTTATCAATGCTCCAACTGCTGACAAGCCTTACGGTAAATCTTACACAGTTGAGATGTTGGGAAATGTGGTTGGTAGCCGTGCAGTTCGTTACATCAACGTACCAATGGAGCGCTTAAAAGAATTGGCGATTGCCCAAATGCAAACAGGAGAAACTGTTTGGTTTGGTTCAGATGTCGGCCAGCTCAGCAACCGCAAAGCTGGAATCCTTGCGACTGATGTTTATGACTTTGAATCAAGCATGGATATTCAACTGACTCAAGACAAGGCTGGACGTTTGGACTACAGCGAAAGTTTGATGACCCACGCCATGGTCTTGACAGGTGTGGACTTGGACGAAAATGGCAAGTCAACCAAGTGGAAAGTTGAAAACTCATGGGGAGACAAGGTCGGTGCAGATGGTTACTTTGTCGCCTCAGACGCTTGGATGGACGAATACACTTACCAAATCGTTGTCCGTAAAGAATTGCTGACAGCAGAAGAACAAGCTGCCTATGAAGCAGAACCAATCGTACTTGCACCATGGGATCCAATGGGAGCCTTGGCAGAATAAAGCATAAAGAAAAGAGGTTAGGGGAATCCTAGCCTCTTTTTAAGTTCTTCTTGAAGTGGCGATAGGTGATGCTTGCCAAGGGAGTTCTCCTTATTTTGAGTCTTTAAGTGACAGAGAAAAAGATATGTGTTACTATAGTAGTACAAAAGGATATCGGAGTAGAAATGAAGTATTTAAGCAGTCAAGACATCAAGGATCGTCAACGAAATATCAGCGACATTAAACCCTACAAAACAACCAAGGAAATCGTCGTTTCAAATATCTTTACCTTCTTTAATGCCATGAACCTGGCTCTGGCAGTTCTGGTAGCCACAACCTTGCGATTTGAGAACATGCTCTTTTTAGGTGTGATTGCTATCAATACAGCTATCGGGATTTTCCAAGAAGTGCGTTCAAAAAATGCTTTGGAAAAGCTAAGTTTGCTTGGTAAAAGTAAGTACAAGGTCAATCGAGATGGTCAAACGATCGAGATTGATCCAGAAGACATCGTTCTGGGGGAATATCTGCATCTCAATCTGGGAGATCAGGTACCTGTCGATGCAGAAGTGCTTGAAGGAACGATCGAAGTGGATGAGTCCTTGCTGACTGGTGAGAGTGATTCAGTCTTTAAAACAGCAGGTGACAAGCTGATGAGCGGAAGCAATGTCGTTAGCGGTACTTGTCTGGTCACGGCGACGGCGGTCGGACCCGATAGTTATATCAACAAACTCGCAAAATCCAGCAAGGAATTCAAAAAATACCCTTCTCAACTACGCGATTACATGGATAAGATTTTAAAAATCGTCTCGATCTTGCTGGTGCCAGTTGCCATTCTGCTCTATGTCAGAGGTTTTAGTCTAGGACGGTCTTATGTTGAAATTGTTTTAGGAAGTTCAGGTGCCTTGGTCGGCATGATTCCAGAGGGTTTGATTCTCTTGGTTAGTGTGTCCCTAGCAGTAGCAGCCATGAAGCTGGCTAAAAAGAAGGTTCTGGTACAGGAGCTATACTGTGTAGAGACCTTGGCGCGAGTAGATATTCTTTGTTTTGATAAGACGGGAACTATCACGACGGGGAATATGAAGGTCCAAGAAATGGATGCTAATGTAGCAGAGAAACTATCTTCTTATTTGGCTTATTTCGAAGATGAAAATGCAACTTCCCGAGCTCTGAAGACTTACTTAACCTGTGAGAAAAAGTGGGAAGTTCAAGAAGTCGGTGCATTTTCAAGTAAAAATAAGTATTCCTTTGTCCAAGTAAAAGAGGGTGGGACCTATTTCTTCGGAGCCTATGAGTTTCTAGGCTTTACCCAGCCGATGGATGCCTACTATGAACATCTAAAACAGCAAGGTTTTCGAATCTTAACACTCGCTCATAGCAGGGACCAGATTACGAGTCCAGCTAATGTGGAACTACTAGGCCACGTCGTTTTGTCAGATGAGATTAAGGACAATACCAAGGAAACCTTTGACTATTTCGAATCTCAAGGTGTTGAAGTGAAGATTATCAGTGGTGATAATCATGTGGCTGTATATGGGGTGGCTCGTAAGGCAGGTTTTAAGGAAGAAGCGCGGGCTATTGATATGACCAAGGTGAGCGATGATGACTTTGAAAGAGTGGTCTTGGAACACGAAATATTTGGACGTGTGACACCTGAACAGAAGCAAAAGATGGTATCTATTTTGCAAAATGCTGGTAAAACAGTTGCCATGAGTGGTGATGGAGTCAATGATGTTCTGGCTCTCAAGAAAGCAGATATTAGTTTTGCCATGAAGGGGGCTACGAGTGCAGCCAAAAGTGTATCCAATATTGTTTTTCTCACAGATGACTTTGCAGTATTTTATGATATCTTGATGGAAGGACGCCGGGTCATTAACAACATCCAAAAGGTAGCCTCTCTTTTTCTAACAAAGACCTTCTTCTCCATCGTTTTTGCCATTTTGAGTGTGGTATTTGGTTTGGAATTTGCCTTTATCCCCATTCAGTTTACAATCATTTCAGCCATTACGATTGGGATTCCATCCTTCTTCCTGACTTTTGAGTCCAATAAAGAAAAGGTTAGCACTCACTTTATGAGAGATATCCTAACCAACGCGGCGATTGGTGGTGGCGTTCTGGTTGCTAGTGTTCTTTTGACCAATTTCTTTATCACTGTCCCAGGTCAGGTCAAATTTATTTGCTTCCTCCTTGCCCTGATCAATGGTCTGTGTCTAGTTGCCAAGGTCAGCTTGCCTTTTAATCGATACAAGATGCTTTTGCTCACGTTTTTGAGCCTTGCAGCCCTTGTTGGTGTACTTGCCAATACTTTTATCCTACAGGGAGCTTTTGTGCCTTTAGAAGCCAAACAGCTACTCTATGTTGCCATACTAGCAGTGGTGATTGGGTGCTTTCATTATCTTACTAGGAGAAAAAGTTGATACATAAAAAGAATCAGGTTTAATCCTGATTCTTT
The DNA here is from genome assembly GCF_001812375.1 of Streptococcus sp. HMSC077F03. Lineage (GTDB taxonomy): Bacteria > Bacillota > Bacilli > Lactobacillales > Streptococcaceae > Streptococcus > Streptococcus oralis_S. The sequence continues at coordinate 65,683 of NZ_KV808772.1, read as the reverse complement.
TTTGTTTATATATTCTCACCGAGATTACATGATACCGAAGAAACGAGCTGCGATACCAACTGCAAAGAGGGCAAGGATGATTGTGATTGGAGATACTTTTTTCTTAAGCAACCACATGCAAAGGAAAGTAAGGAGAAGTCCCATCAATCCTGGAATCAATGAGTCCAACTGACCTTGAAGCGTTTGTGGTTGAACTCTATCTAGGCTCATACCACTAAGCGCTTGACCAAGAATGCCCTTCAACTCAGCTCCTGTAACAGGACCTTCTGGGAAGTTGATGTAGGCACCTTCTGACAATTGTTTGCCTGGAAGGTTGATAGTGAAGTTGATGGATACCCAACGTTGTACAAGAACGGCAAGGATGAACATACCAAGGATAGAAGCACCTTTAGTGATGTCTTTCAAGATACCACCAGACATGTCTTTAGTGATCTCAGATCCAGCTTTGTAACCGAACTCTTGTGTATACCATAGGAAGGCCATACGGATAGCATTCCATCCAAAGAAGAAGAGAAGGGGACCAACAATGTTACCAGATGCAGCAAGTGATGCACCAAGGGCTCCAAGGATAGGACGAACTGTAAACCAGAATACTGGGTCACCGATACCAGCAAGAGGTCCCATCATACCGATTTTAACCCCTTGGATAGCCGCGTCGTCAATCTCAACACCGTTAGCGCGCTCTTCTTCAAGTGCAAGAGTAACCCCCATGATAGGAGCAGCTACGTATGGGTGAGTGTTGAAGAACTCAAGGTGACGCTCAAGAGCAGCCGCTTGGTCTTCTTTTTTAGTGTACAATTTTTTGATAGCTGGGATTAATGAGTAAGCCCAACCCAAGTTTTGCATACGTTCGTAGTTCCAAGAACCTTGAAGGAATTGTGAACGCCACCAAACTTTTTGACGATCTGATTTTGATAATTGAATTTTTTCAGCCATGATTGTTCCCCTTTCTAGTAGTCTTCTAGGATATCACCGATTGGGTCGTTAGAAGTCGCAGCTCCGCCGCCACCGTTTCCACCTTGTTTTGTAAGGTTAAGGTAGATGAAGGCAAGGGCAACACCGATGACACCAAGGGCAATCAAAGTCAATTGAGAGATAGCTGCAAGAGCAAAACCGATAGCGAAGAATGGCCATACTTCACGAGTTGCCATCATGTTGATAACCATAGCGTAACCAACGGCAACGACCATAGCACCACCGACAGCCATACCACCGTTCAACCAGTCTGGCATCAAACCAAGAGCGTCTTGAACAGCAGAAGCTGGGATAGCGATAAGGAAGGCAGCAGGGATTGCAATACGAAGACCTTGAAGAAGAAGTGCAACAAAGTGAGCACGCTCAACAGCTGCAATGTTTCCGTCTTTAGCAGCAGCATCAGCTGAGTGAACTAAGGCAACTGAGATTGTACGAACAATCATTGTCAAGAAAAGTCCAGCTACAGCAAGAGGGATAGCTGTTGCCGTTGCAACGGCGATACCATCAGTAGTAAAGTTACCACCTTTGATCAAGATGATTGCTGCAGCAACAGATGCAAGAGCAGCGTCAGGAGCTACGGCAGCTCCGATGTTTGCCCAACCAAGGGCGATCATTTGAAGAGATCCACCAAGCATAACCCCTGCTTCGAGGTTACCAGTTGCAAGTCCGATAAGGGTACATGCGACGATTGGTTGATGGAATTGGAATTGGTCGAGGATACCTTCAAGACCTGCAAGGAAGGCAACAACTACAACCAAGATAGCAGAAATGATTGAAATATCTGACATGGTTTTATTCCTTTTCTATTTAGTTTTAATAAAGTATTTAATCCTGTTTTCAAAAATGATAGAAACAGATTAACATTATTGAACGTTTGCTTTCTTAATCAAGTCAAACAAATCTTTTTTCGTGTCGTTTGGTACTTTACGTACATCAAATTCAACACCGAGGTCACGCATTTTTTCAAAGGTTGCAACGTCTTCTTTGTCCATAGACAAAACGTTGTTAATCATTGTCTTACCTGTTGAGTGAGCCATAGAACCAACGTTAAGGGTCTTGATTGGCACGCCACCTTCGATAGCACGAAGTGCATCTTGTGGAGTTTCAAACAAGATAAGGGCATGAGTTTCTCCGAAACGTGGGTCTTTTGCAACGTCGATCAATTTCTGGATTGGGACAACGTTGGCTTTTACTCCATTAGGAGCTGCTTGTTTGATCAATTCTTTACGCAACTCGTCGTTTGCAACGTTGTCTGAAGCAACGATGATACGATCTGCTTTTGAATCTGGAGTCCAAGCAGTGGCAACCTGACCGTGAAGGAGACGAGTGTCTAGACGAGCAAGGTTGATTTTCAGTTTACCGTCACCGATAACTGTTCCTTCTGGAATAGCAGCTTGTGAAACTGGAGCAGCTGCAGCAGTTGCAACTTCCTCAACTGGGTTAAGCTCTTCTGGAAGAGCCTTGATGCCATCTTTGGCTTCTTTAATGATATTCGCAGCGACTTTATCCACACCTACATTCGCGTCCATAAGGCGCTCTGTGTAGGCTTGGATCAACATCGGCAAGTTCAGTCCTGTGATGATGGCAAACTTACGTTCTGGATTTTCTCCCATCACGCGGCTAGCTTGGTTGAATGGAGATCCACTCCAAAGGTCAGCCAATACTAGAACCTCATCTTCTGCGTCAAATGCAGCCACAGCGTTGTTGAATTTAGCGTAAAGGTCATCTGGACCTTCATTTGGCATAAAGGTTACAACTTGAACCTTTTCTTGTTCACCAAAGATCATAGATCCTGACTGATGAATACCCGCAGCAAATTCGCCGTGGCTCGCAATAATGATTCCGATACTCATTATTGTCATTCCTCCTTATAAAATGTTTGACTATATGTTTAAGAAAACTTTAAGCCTAACTTTAAGTATAAACCGTTTTCATATAAAAATCAACTACTTTTTCTAAAAAGATGTAAAAGTTTTCATAGAATGACTTTTTAAAAATATTAATATATCAATGTTTTTGAGAGATAAATGAAAATGGTAATAGAAAATTTAATATAAAAATACAGAAAATGAGCCGCTTTTGTGAAAATGGAATGAAAACAAAAAGGAAAGATTGCGACCGTGCAATCTTCCCTTTTATAGGAATAAATTTTGTAAAGCGTGGGCAACTCCATCTTCTTCGTTGGTCAGAGGAAGTTGTTCGTCTGCATATGGAAGAAGAGCAGGATTGGCGTTTTTCATAGCATATCCCTTGCCTGCAAATGCCAACATTTCAGTGTCATTATGCTCATCACCAAAGGCGATTAAGTCTTTTTTATCACGATTCATCACATTGAGCAAGTACTCTAGAGCAAATGCCTTGTTTACACCTTTGGGAGTACACTCGAGGATGTTGAGGGGACCGCCCCAGGTATTGATAGCTAGTTGGTGCTGATAAAAACGATTCATTTCGTCCGCTAAAGCGTATTTGTCTTCAGCCCTTGTTTGCAAAAGGATGCAGTTGGGATCTTTGGTTACTCGTTCAGGTTTGAATTGATTTTCCGGCCGGAAGTTCTCTACGCCAAATAGTTTAGGATCCGCAATTTCTTCATTCGGAGTCGTGATATAGAATTTTTTTCGATATTCTCCTGCAATAAAATCAGCCTGGATGTCCTCCGTGCGCTTGACCATGTCTAGGAGGTATTTTTTGTCCAAGGTCAAGCACTTTTCATGCTCCCAAGCCTGTCCTGGTAGATGGGTAAGAGAACCATTAAAGTTAATCATGGGAGTATGCAATTCTAGCTCACGGTAGAAATCTTTTGCCATACGATACGGACGTCCCGTCGTGATGATAACATGGTGTCCTTTTTCTGAAATTTTTTTGATTGTCTCTTTGGTGAAATCGGAGAGCTTGCTTTCACTATTCAGCAGGGTTCCGTCCAAATCGACTGCGATAATTTTTTTAGTCATATAAACCTTCCTAGTCGTTTCCAGATAAGATGTCTTCTATTATATCAAAAAGAAGGAAGAAAAGCAGATAAGAACAAAAACTACAGTTGCTTTGATTTATTAAACAAATCAAACAAACATATTGAAAAGGTGAATGATAAATGATATAATACTAATATTGTTCGTAAAAAACAAAAGGAGATTAAAGATGGACAAACTATTTAAACTAAAAGAGCACGGGACAGATGTTCGTACAGAGGTGCTTGCTGGTTTAACAACATTCTTTGCAATGAGTTATATTCTCTTTGTAAACCCTCAAATGCTTTCCCAAACGGGTATGCCTGTTCAAGGTGTGTTCTTGGCAACGATTATCGGTTCTGTAGTCGGTACCTTGATGATGGCTTTCTATGCTAATTTGCCCTACGCACAAGCACCAGGTATGGGATTGAATGCCTTCTTTACATTTACAGTTGTATTTGGGATGGGCTATACTTGGAAAGAAGCTCTTGGTATGGTCTTCATTTGTGGAATTATTTCACTGATTATTACCTTGACAAATGTTCGTAAAATGATCATCGAATCTATTCCCACAACACTTCGTTCAGCTATTTCGGCTGGTATTGGTGTTTTCCTTGCCTATGTTGGGATTAAGAATGCTGGTCTCTTGAAATTCTCAATCGATCCAGGTACTTATACTGTAGCAGGTGAAGGAGCGGACAAGGCTCAAGCTGCACTTACAGCAAACTCAGCAGCTGTTCCAGGCTTGGTAGACTTCAATACTCCAGCCGTATTGGTGGCTCTTGCAGGTCTGGCTATTACCATCTTCTTTGTTGTTAAAGGCATCAAGGGTGGAATTATTCTTTCTATTTTAACAACGACTGTCCTTGCTATTGCTGTTGGTGTTGTCAAATTGTCAGGGATCGACTTTGCTAGCAATAATCTTTCATCAGCGGTTAATGATTTAGGAACTTTGTTTGGTGCTGCTCTTGGTTCAGAAGGTTTAGGATCTTTGATTTCAAACACTTCGCGTTTACCAGAAACCTTGATGGCTATTCTTGCCTTCTCACTAACGGATATTTTTGATACAATCGGTACTCTTATCGGTACTGGTGAAAAAGTTGGTATCGTTGCGACAAGTGGGGAAAACCATGAGTCAGTTAAATTGGACAAGGCTCTTTACTCTGACTTGGTGGCAACTTCAGTAGGTGCCATTGCAGGTACATCAAACGTTACAACCTATGTTGAGTCTGCGGCGGGTATCGGTGCTGGTGGACGTACTGGGTTGACAGCCCTAGTGGTTGCGATCTGTTTTGCTCTATCTAGCTTCTTTAGCCCACTTCTAGCGATTGTTCCGACAGCTGCAACAGCACCAATTTTGATCATCGTCGGAATCATGATGCTTTCTAACTTGAAAAATATCCCTTGGGATGATATGGCTGAAGCGGTTCCTGCCTTCTTCACATCTATCTTTATGGGATTCAGCTACTCTATCACACAAGGGATTGCTGTTGGTTTCTTGACATATACCTTGACAAAAGTTGTCAAAGGTCAAGCCAAGGATGTGCACGTGATGATTTGGATTTTGGATGCCTTGTTTATCCTTAACTATATCAGTATGGCGCTATAAATGGTATAATAGAAAAAGGGGAGTCTCCCCTTTTTAATTATAAGGAGGTACATCATGAAAGATAAGACGATTTGGCAAGAGGTTTTGAACAGAGGAAAATGGGTGCTCATCCTTTTGGTAGCTTTTGTTCTATCTCAATTTCCTATAGGACTTGCTTTGTTTTTAGCAAACAAACAGTTTCCGATTTTACAGTCAGGGCTCTTAGTTGGTGCCCTATCCATAGTCGTTTTGATTGTATTCATTATTGGCGCACGAAAAACACAACTTGCTACTTTTAATCTATCCTTTTTTAAGGCCAAAGACTTGGCTCGCTTGGTACTGAGTTATCTGGTGATTTTTGCGACAAATCTCTTGGGTTCACTCCTGCTTCGACTAACAAATGAGGGAACAACCAATAACCAATCAATACTGAATGGTTTGGTTCAGAATAGTTCCTTGATTTCAACTTTCTTTCTACTAGTCTTGATTGCGCCGATTTGTGAAGAAATTTTGTGTCGTGGGATTATTCCAAAAAAGATCTTCCGCGGAAAAGAAAAACTAGGTTTTGTTGTTGGTGCAATCGTCTTTGCCTTGCTCCATATGCCAACCAATTTACCTTCTGTGATTATTTATGGAGGAATGTCAACGGTTTTGACTTGGACAGCCTATAAGACTGAGCGTTTGGAGATGTCCATTTTGCTTCATATGATTCTCAATGGTATTGCATTTTGTTTGTTGGCCTTATTGGTGTTGATTAGTAGAAATCTAGGTCTATCATTCTAAACCATTGGCCCGCTTGGAAAAGATGAATACTAGCGTATCCATCTTTTTCTTTTTATGGTAAAATAGAGGGATAATATGGTGAAAAACCTTGAGGGAGTGACCGATATGTCAAGTAAAGCTAATCATGCAAAGACAGCTATTTGCGGAATTATCAACGTAACCCCAGATTCTTTTTCGGATGGTGGGCAGTTTTTTGCTCTTGAGCAGGCACTCCAGCAGGCTCGTAAATTGATAGCAGAAGGAGCGAGCATGCTAGATATCGGTGGAGAATCGACTCGGCCGGGCAGTAGCTATGTTGAGATAGAAGAGGAAATCCAGCGTGTTGTTCCAGTGATTAAAGCTATCCGTGAGGAAAGTGATGTCCTCATTTCTATCGATACTTGGAAAAGTCAGGTGGCAGAGGCCGCCTTGGCTGCTGGTGCCAATCTGGTAAATGACATCACGGGTCTCATGGGAGATGAGAAAATGGCGAATGTGGTTGCGAAGGCTGGAGCAAAAGTGGTTATCATGTTTAATCCAGTTATGGTTCGTCCTCAGCACCCTAGTTCACTCATATTTCCTCATTTTGGTTTTAGACAAGCTTTTACAGAAGAAGAGTTAGCTGACTTTGAAAAAGTGCCAATCGAAAACTTGATGGAGGCTTTCTTTGAACATGCTCTAGCGAGAGCGAACCAAGCTGGAATTGCAAGAGAAAATATTCTGCTGGATCCAGGGATTGGCTTTGGTCTGACCAAGAAGGAAAATCTACTCCTTCTACGGGATCTAGATAAACTACACCAGCAAGGCTATCCGATTTTTCTTGGAGTTTCGCGTAAGCGATTTGTCATCAATATCCTAGAAGAAAATGGCTTTGAAGTCAATCCTGAGACGGAAGTCGGTTTCCGAAATCGGGACACCGCTTCGGCTCATGTAACGACTATCGCTGCGAGACAGGGTGTAGAAGTGGTGCGCGTGCATGATGTTGCCAGTCACAGGATGGCAGTTGAAATTGCCTCTGCTATCCGTTTGGCCGATGATGCAGAAAATCTAGATTTAAAACAATATAAGTAAGATGAACGAAATTCAAAACAATCAGTGGATTGCCCACTACCGGACGGACCAACCGCATTTTGGTTTGGAGCGAATGGTGGAACTCCTAGCTCTGCGAGGCAATCCCCATCTCAAACTTAAGGTCATCCATATCGGGGGGACCAATGGCAAGGGGTCGACCATTGCTTTTTTGAAAAAGATGCTGGAAGGGCTAGACCTGAGAGTTGGGGTGTTCAGCTCGCCCTATCTCATTCATTATACAGACCAGATTAGCATTAATGGGGAATCCATTCCTGAAGCGAAACTAGAAGCTCTCATGGCAGACTATCAGTCTTTGCTTGAGAGAGAATCTGCTGACAATTTGCAGGGAACAACCGAGTTTGAGATTATCACAGCTCTAGCCTATGATTACTTTGCCTCAGAACAAGTAGATGTGGCTATCATGGAAGTCGGCATGGGTGGTCTTTTGGATAGTACTAATGTCTGCCAGCCAATTTTAACAGGAATTACGACCATTGGACTGGATCATGTAGCCCTACTTGGTGACACCTTGGAAGCCATAGCAGAGCAGAAGGCTGGTATTATCAAACAAGGCATTCCATTAGTGACAGGTCATATTGTTCCTGAAGCCTTGACTGTGATAGACTCTATTGCAGAAGCTAAAAATGCGCCTAGACTTACCTATGGAAAAGATTATCAGGTCAGTCACCAAAAGAGTGTGGTGACAGGCGAAATCTTTGATTATACCAGTTCTGTCAGACAAGGGAGCTTTCAAACAGGTCTGCTTGGTTTGCACCAGATAGAGAATGCGGGGATGGCCATAGCTTTACTTGATACTTTTTGTCAAGAAGATAGGCGGGAGTTGGCAAGTAATGACTTGGTTGCTCAAGCTTTGAAAGAGACCAGATGGCCAGGGCGTTTGGAGGTCGTGTCTAGCGACCCCTTGTTGCTTTTGGATGGGGCCCACAATCCCCATGCTATCAAGGCTTTACTAGCAACCTTACAAGAACGCTTTGCGGATTATCATAAGGAAATCCTCTTTACCTGCATCAAAACCAAGGCCTTGGAGGATATGCTGGACTTGCTAGGGGAAATGCCAGATACCGAGCTTACCCTTACACATTTTGATGATAGTCGGGCGACGGATGAAAGCGTGCTGAAAGAGACAGTCAAGTCTAGAAATCTCAATTACCAAAGTTGGCAAGATTTTCTAGAGCAGAAATTGACAGATAAAAATGAAGAGAAACAAACAGTTAGGATTGTCACAGGTTCCTTGTATTTCTTGAGCCAAGTGAGAGCCTATCTGATGGAGAGGAAGAACGAGAATGGATACACAAAAGATTGAAGCAGCTGTAAAAATGATTATCGAGGCTGTTGGTGAGGACGCTAACCGCGAGGGCTTGCAGGAAACACCTGCTCGTGTAGCCCGTATGTACCAAGAGATTTTTTCAGGTCTTGGCCAAACTGCTGAGGAACACCTGTCAAAATCCTTTGAGATTATTGATGATAATATGGTAGTAGAAAAGGATATTTTTTTCCACACCATGTGTGAACACCACTTCTTGCCTTTTTATGGGAGAGCGCACATTGCCTATATTCCAGATGGTCGGGTGGCAGGTTTGTCCAAACTTGCCCGTACGGTTGAAGTTTATTCTAAAAAACCACAAATTCAAGAACGGTTGAATATCGAAGTGGCCGATGCCTTGATGGACTATCTGGGGGCTAAGGGAGCCTTTGTTGTCATTGAGGCCGAGCATATGTGTATGAGCATGCGTGGTGTCAGAAAACCAGGTACTGCAACCTTGACGACAGTAGCTCGTGGTCTATTTGAAACAGATAAGGACCTAAGAGATCAGGCTTATCGTTTAATGGGACTATAATACCCTTCGAAAATCAAATTCAAACCACGTCAGCTTCACCTTGTCGTAGGTGCGGTTACTGACTTCGTCAGTTTTATCTACAACCTCAAAGCAGTGCTTTGAGCA
>NZ_KV808772.1:0-56278 GCF_001812375.1 Streptococcus sp. HMSC077F03 | reverse complement strand
CAACCTCAAAGCAGTGCTTTGAGCAACCTGCGACTAGCTTCCTAGTTTGCACTTTGATTTTCATTGAGTATAAAAAGAATCCGCTTCATGCGGATTTTTCTAGAAAGGACTAATTATGGATCAACTGCAGATTAAAGATTTGGAAATTTTTGCCTATCATGGTCTTTTCCCTAGTGAGAAAGAATTGGGGCAGAAGTTTGTTATTTCCGCAAGTTTATCCTATGATATGACCAAGGCGGCGACAGACTTGGATTTAACAGCTTCTGTCCATTACGGAGAACTGTGTCAGCAGTGGACGACTTGGTTTCAGGAAACGAGTGAGGATTTGATTGAAACGGTAGCCTACAAACTAGTTGAACGTACCTTTGAGACCTATCCTCTTGTCCAAGAGATTGAGTTGGAACTAAAAAAACCTTGGGCTCCAGTGCATTTACCGTTGGATACCTGCTCGGTGACCATTCACCGTCGTAAGCAACGGGCCTTTATCGCCCTAGGAAGTAATATGGGAGATAAGCAAGCAAACTTGGAAAAAGCCATTGACAAACTGCGAGCTCGTGGCATCCATATTCTCAAAGAGTCCAGTGTTTTGACGACGGAGCCTTGGGGTGGTGTGGAACAAGATAGCTTTGCCAATCAGGTGATTGAAGTAGAAACCTGGTTACCAGCACCAGTCTTGTTAGAAACATTGTTAGCCATTGAGTTAGAAATGGGACGGGTTCGAGAGGTGCATTGGGGGCCTCGTTTGATTGATTTGGACCTACTCTTTATGGAGGACCAGATTATTTACACAGACGAGCTCATATTGCCTCATCCTTATATAGCAGAACGCCTCTTTGTTCTTGAGCCGTTAGTGGAAATAGCTCCCCATTTTATCCATCCGATCCTAAAGCAACCAATTCGATACTTGGTTGACCAGTTGGAGCAAGGAAATGCCTAAGCTTTCCGAGACCTATAGTAAGTGGAAGAGTATTGGGGAGGGACTACTTGCTATTGTTTTAGGGCTTCTCTTGATTCGATTTGGACAAGTTATTCCGAGAATGGGATACCAGTTGCTGATGGGTTACTTTTCCTTGTCAGCAGTTTGGCACTTGTTGACTCGCTGGTTTCAGGATAAAAAACGTCGGGAAAATATCTTTGTAACCTTGGGAAAGCTGGCGGTTGCGGCTCTGGTGTTTGACTCTATCATCTTGCAAGACCTTGCCCTCTATCTCCTGGTTTTTATCATTGCGAGCTACCAGCTGTTTACGGGCATCATTAGTCTTGTGACCTGGTCTCTCTATCGAAAAAATGCCATTCATCCTCGGCTCCATCATCTCTTCGATGCTGTATGGATGATAGGATTCGGTCTTTATAGCATCTCTCCTTTTCACGATGCAGCGAATTTTGAATTGCTCTTGCTTGGGTTTTACTTGCTCATGCTAGGAGCTAGTAGCCTCCGGGACGGTTTCTTTTTTGAAAAGATAGAAAACAATCCCAAGCTGAAACGACGAATGCGAATGACCTTGCCGATCTTTGTGACGGCTTTGATCCCTATCAGCACCTTGCGAAAACTAAATGAGTGGCTGGCAAATCATGAAAGCCAAGAAGGGGAAGTTCATTCAGAAAGAAAAAACGATCAGGTAGTTGATCTGGAAATTTTTATCCATACCTCAGAAACCTCTTTCTTCCTCGCTATGGGACATGTGGATATTTGTTACCAAGGGAAGGTTATTTCCTATGGCTCGTATGATCCCCACTCGGAGCGTTTGTTCGGCATGGTTGGAGATGGTGTTTTGTTTAAGGCCAATCGGGAAAAATACATCGAGCTCTGTAAGAGGGAAAGTCAGAAGACCTTGTTTGCTTATGGTCTGAGTTTGACAGACCAACAGAAAGCAGCCATCCAAGCTCGTCTAGAAGAGATAGAAGACCTGTTAATTCCTTGGGAACCAAGTTCACAGTTGATGAAAAGAAGAGAGGGCGAGGTAAAGCATACCTACTCCTACCAACTGAAACAGGAAGCAGATGCGATCCTCTATAAATTCAGTTCATCCGAGTTTAAGACCTACTTTGTTCTTAGTACCAATTGTGTCTTGCTGGCAGACTCTATCGTAGGAAAAGCTGGGACTGATATATTGAGTCCTCAAGGTTTCATTGTGCCAGGGACTTATCAGGATTATCTTGACTTAGAGTATACAAAACCAAACGGTCTAGTTGTCAGTCGATCCATTTATTAGAAAAAGAAAACTCTAGTTCCTCAGCAGTTTGCGCCGAGAAGCTAGAGTTTTTAAAATAGGTCATTTTCTTCTGGAAGGAGGATGGTTTCTTTACCGTCCGTATCTAAAACAAGGACCCTAGGAGGGTAAAGGGGATCGAAAGGATGATTGAAATCAAAATCAATGCTAGTCGGAAGGTGCTGGCTAGAAAAATGGAAGGTGATGGTCCCCTTATTGTTGAGCAGTTGAAACTCAAGTTCTTCTTCTAATTCAAAGACATTTTTCAGGAAATGATCGATAATATACCATAAAGAGTCAATGACATCATCAGGTAAGCTGGTCACGACACCAAAACTAGCGGAACGTCTCTGTGTATTTGTAAAAGCCATGTTTTCCTCCCCCCTTTATTTTCCTTATCATACAGCAAAATGTCTTAAAAATCAAGAAATCCTACTTGCTTTTTCAAAATGGGAATAAACTGTGAAATTTTTTCAAAGTTTCTCTAAAAAATACTTGAAAGTGTTTACAATAAGTGATAAAATGGAGTAAGTAGATGCGTGAAAGCGAAATTTTCATTATAGAAAGGAAACGGAATGAACACAGATGATACAGTAACGATTTATGACGTCGCCCGTGAAGCAGGAGTTTCGATGGCAACAGTTAGCCGTGTCGTTAATGGCAACAAGAATGTTAAAGAGAACACTCGAAAAAAAGTCCTAGAAGTGATTGATCGCTTGGACTATCGTCCAAATGCGGTAGCACGTGGTTTGGCTAGCAAGAAAACAACGACAGTCGGAGTTGTGATTCCTAACATTACCAATGGTTATTTCTCAACGCTTGCTAAGGGAATTGACGACATTGCTGAAATGTACAAGTATAACATTGTCCTTGCAAATAGTGATGAGGATGATGAAAAGGAAGTTTCAGTAGTCAACACTCTCTTTTCAAAACAAGTCGATGGGATTATCTTTATGGGCTATCACTTGACTGAAAAGATTCGTTCAGAGTTTTCTCGTTCACGGACACCGGTTGTTCTTGCTGGTACTGTAGATGTAGAACACCAACTTCCAAGTGTAAATATCGACTACAAACAAGCAACGATTGATGCTGTAAGCTACCTTCTAAAAGAAAACGAAAAGATTGCTTTTGTGAGTGGACCACTCGTCGATGATATCAATGGCAAGGTTCGTTTGATTGGTTACAAGGAAGCCTTGAAAAAAGCAGGACATTCTTATAGCGAGGGATTGGTCTTTGAATCAAAATACAGCTATGACGATGGTTATGCCTTGGCAGAACGCTTGATTTCATCACAAGCTACAGCCGCAGTTGTAACAGGTGATGAATTGGCAGCAGGTGTCCTAAATGGTTTGGCTGACCACGGTGTGTCTGTACCAGAAGAGTTTGAAATCATTACGACAGATGACTCTCAGATTGCACGATTCACTCGTCCAAACTTGACGACTATTGCCCAACCTCTTTATGACCTAGGTGCTATCAGCATGCGTATGTTGACTAAGATTATGCATAAGGAAGAGTTGGAAGAACGTGAAGTTCTCCTACCTCATGGTTTGACAGAACGCCGCTCTACACGAAAACGTAAATAGAAAAAATCAGGGAATCGTGAAGATTTCCTGATTTGCTTTCTAGAGAAGAGGTTTATCCTTCCATATAGTCTTTCAAAGCTTGTCCTTTTAGTCCAGCATTAAGGGCAATTAATAATTTGAGGCGCGCTTTTTGAGCGTTGAGTTCTTTGACAAAGAAAACACCAGCTCGTTGCAACTGCACCCCTCCACCTTGGTAGGCGTAGACAGGTTCAGCAATACCATTAAAACAACGTGAGACCAGGGCGACTGGGATTCCTTTTTGGAGGAGATTTTCCAACTTTTGAGCTGTTTCTTTGGGAATATTGCCTGCTCCAAAGGCCTGAATGACTAAGCCATCCAGCTGTTCTAAGTCTAACATATCAATCAGCTCGTCTGTCATACCGGCATAGGCTGAGATGATGGGAACCAGACCTTGAATATGCTCAAGATTAAACCGGACACGAGGCTCAGCCGTTTTGAAGTAGAGGATTTCTTGCTTCATGATGAGGCCAAGTGGTCCATGTGTTGGGGTTTGAAAGGTGCTGACGTTGGTCGTATGAGTTTTGGTAACATACTTGGCTGCGTGGATCTCGTCGTTCATGACGACCAGTACACCCTTGTCGGCTGCTTTGTCATCGCTGGCAACTCGCAAAGCGCTCAGATAGTTATATACACCGTCGCTACCAAGTTCGTTTGAACTACGCATGGCCCCTGTTAGAACGATGGGGATGGGCGGAATTTTCATGGTATCAAGGAAGTAAGCTGTTTCTTCTAAGGTATCTGTACCATGTGTGATGACAACTCCATCATAGTTATCAGCTTCCTCTTTAATCTTATGATAGAGTGCAAGCATATGATTGGGTTTGATATGAGGGCTTGGCAGATTAAAAAAGTCTAGGGTATGAACCTCAATTCCTTCAAGTGGATTGGAAACATGGTTCATGGGATTGTCCTGACTAGTTACAACGGCACCAGTGGCGTCTGCTTGCATGGAAATAGTCCCACCTGTATGTAAAACAAGGATTTTCTTAGGCATGATTTAGTCACTCTTTCTGAAATGTGGTATAATCATTGTAACACAAAAGGGGAGAATGGGACAGGATGGAAGTCAAGGCTGTTTTTTTTGATATCGATGGAACGCTAGTCAACGATCGCAAGAGTGTTTTGAAATCCACTAAGGACGCGATTAAGATTGTCAAAGAGCAAGGAGTGCTTGTTGGAGTAGCGACAGGACGAGGGCCGTTTTTTGTCAAGGAATTGATGGAAGACTTGGACCTAGACTTTGCGGTGACCTACAATGGCCAATACATTTTTAATAAAGAAAAGGTACTCTTTGCAAGCCCAATCGCTAAGTCAAGCCTACGTCAACTGATTGCTTATGCTAAAAAGGAGCGTAAAGAAATCGCTCTTGGAACCGAGCATGCCGTTGTTGGTTCGAAGATTATGTCATTTGGTCTCGGCTCCTTTTCCCAACTGGTTAGTCGTTTTATTCCGACTGTTCTGACAAGAACCGTTAGCCGTTCCTTTAATCGAATGGTCAGCAAGGCAGTTCCTCAAAAGGAAGACGACTTGCTTAACTTGATTAATCAACCCATTTATCAAGTTTTGATGCTGATGACGCCAGAAGAATCTGAGAAGGCAGCAAGTGATTTTGAAGATTTGAAATTAACTCGAAGCAATCCTTTTGCAGCAGATATCATTAACCAAGGAAATTCCAAACTAGAAGGCATTCGCCGAGTCGGGAAAGAATATGGCTTTGATCTCAACCAAGTCATGGCCTTTGGTGATTCAGACAACGATCTGGAAATGTTAGCGGGTGTTGGTATGTCGGTTGCTATGGGAAATGGCAGTAGCAGTGTCAAAGAAGTTGCCAAGCATATTACGGCAAGTAATCAACAAGATGGTATCCACAAGGCGCTCGAGCACTTTGGTGTTTTGGCTTCAGAAAAAGTGTTTGTCAGTCGAGACTACCACTTTAATAAGGTCAAAACCTTCCACCACATGATGGATGAACGAACTCAAGAAGAGCCACAGGCATGGGATGCTGAAGGTGCAACCCACCGCGCAGACTTTAAAATTGAAGAATTAGTGGAGTTTGTTCGTGCAGCAAGTTCTTCGGAGGAAGAATTCCAAAACTCCCTTGCAAGCATGCATGAGGCACTTGATAAGGCGGCAGAGAAAGTGGAGAAAAAGACGCCTGCTAAGCAAAACTTGGTCGGTCAAGTGGATGCTTTGATTGACACACTGTATTTTACATACGGTAGTTTTGTTTTGATGGGAGTAGACCCAGAACGCATTTTTGATATTGTTCATGAAGCAAATATGGGGAAGGTTTTCCCAGACGGAAAAGCTCATTTTGACCCAGTTACACACAAGATTTTAAAACCAGATGACTGGGAAGAAAAATATGCTCCAGAACCTGTCATCCGACAGGAACTACAACGTCAGTTTAAAGCTTATGAGCGACATAAAGAAAGAAAAAATAAAAAATAAGAGAAAATTCTTTTCCCTGGATGAAAAATTCGGGGATTTTTTGAACCGAAATCCGAACAATTACATATATATCACTAATTATTATTAGCATATTTATACTTATTTTGAATTAGAAAACGTTTGAAATTTTTTTTGAAAAAGAAAAGAAAAATATTTTAGTTTACAAAAAATAATGCAGAGTGGCATTTTACCCCAATTTATCTAGCTTTCCTTTTAAAAAAATATCAAAAAAAGATGAGTCAAATTATTTGATATTTGAAAGTTGATGTGTTAGAATGAATTCAGAAAGCGAATAAATATAAAATCCTCACGCTGCTATAATATGCTCTTTTTAAAGACAGAAAGTCAACTTGTTTATTTCAGGCCTGTTAACAAGTTGATGTGAAGAATTCACTCTAGTTTTGAGGGTTAGTTATAAAATTGTGCACAATTGCTTTCCAAATTTTTATTATTATTTTTATTATTTTAATTTTCAAGTTTAGAAATTAAAGAATTAAGAGGTTGAAATGAAGAAAAAATATACCTATTTGACAGCTTCTGTTTTAACAGCTGTAACAATGCTTCCAACTTTTGCACCAAGTGAAGCTCACGCTGCTTACAACTGGAATGGGAATAATAGCTACTATACAAGAACTAGCCGCCGTTCAAGCAATCGTACTTCTAACCGTACTACTGCAAATCGTAGCCGCACATCAAACTATACTGTAAGAAGTTATGGCTACAACAGTTATTACCCAAGCTATAACTATGGCTACAATAGCTACTACCCAAGCTATAATTATGGATATGGTAGCTATTACCCAAGTTACAACTACGGTTACAATAATTGGAATAACTACTATGGCTATGACAACAGTAGCAACTACTATGGTTATAACTATTGGAATAGTTACAACAACCTTGCTAGCGATGAAAACTATATTTACTGGAATGGCAATCACTACTACCGCATGAACGACGGTAGCTACCGTATTTATCGTAACGGTCAGTGGAAACCTTTGACAAACAATAGTAACAACAACTCATCTACTAACAACTTGGAAAACGATCCGCACTATCGTTACGAAAATGGATACCATTACTATGTATTGGACAATGGTGATTATTACTACTACCAAAATGGTAAGTGGGTATTGGTGAAAGATTCTGCTGATACAACACCAGCACAACCAGCACAACCAGCTGAGCCAACACCAGCACAACCAGCAACTCCTGCTGAACCAAAACCAGAACAACCAACAACTCCGGTTGAGCCAGCACAACCAAGTCAACCTGAAGTTCCTGCTCCAACACCAGCAGAACCAGAGGCTCCAACACCAGCTCCTAGTGATAAACCTGAAGAGCCAACAACACCAGCTGAGCCAAAACCAGAGCAACCAGCAACTCCAAGTGTTGACCTACCAGAAAACCCACCAATTAATGGTGCTGATAGTGAATTTGATCCATTCAAGCCATCAACAGAAACACCAGCAGAACCAAAACCAGAAACACCAGCAACTCCAGCTATCCCAACAACACCAGGTTTGGTAACGACTGATGAACCAAGTGAAAACCAAATCCCTGATTATGTTGAAAAACCAGCTGAAGGATTGGAACACTTGGCTTGGGCACCAAATGGACAAACTCCAAAATTGGTTTACCCACCAGGTAAACCAGGTGATGCAGTCCTCAAGAATGATAAAAACTACTACTTCGACGGTAGTGCACATTACTATTATGTATCATCTAATTCAGAGCGTACAGGTTACTCAGCATACTGGAAGTGGCTTGGAGGAAAATGGAAACTTCAAGGGATGACTGATCCAAACGATCCAGCTCGTGATCCAAAACTTCACGAAAACACTGCTGATGACGAGTACATGTACAGTGACAAGAACTCAAGCGTGAAACTTTACTCAACTAACTTGGTAACGACTGCTAAAGCAGGTCAAGCATTGCCATTCAAGAATGTTGAAGAGTTCAAAAACTATGTCATCGAAAAAATGAATCCTAAGTTCCTTGATAACTCTGGTTGGGATGCTAAAGTTGAGTGGGAAATCGAAGATCCAGAAATCTTTGAGAAGACGAAAGAAAACCCATACGCTAAGGACTATGTCTTGATTGCAAATCTCAAGAGTGGTGTCGAAGACAAGAAATACAGTGATGTAGAATTTGGTTATGTGAAGTTTGTTTACCGTGTTGAAGCAACAAATGATACAAACTATGACTATGTTTCAAAAGCGAAAGAAGCTTTCGCTAAAATCAATGAGACTCGTAAAGCTCAAGGATTGAAAGAATTGACTTGGTCTGAAGACATTTATCAAAATCAAGCACTTCCGAAAGTAAATGAAATTTCACGTCAATACGATAGCACAGGCTTTGTAGGACGTCGTGATGAAGATGCTGCTGTTGTCGTTAAGAAATGGGCAAACAGTGGTTTGAGAGACTTGCTTCTCGATCCGAATGTCACTGAAGGAGCTGTAGCAGCAGTAGTTGATGGAAACGGTGTATACTACTGGGCATACAGTTACAAATAATTCAATCTTTTGAGATTGACTACTTTCTAAATAAGATAGAGGCTTTAAACAATTGTTTAAAGCCTTTTTCTGACCCAACCAGGACAAACAAAAAGGAGCCAGAGGCTCCCTTTTTTAATGATTACAATGTTTTTTCACTTTCTCTCACGACCAGCAAATCGACTTTTGCATGGCGGAGAATGTACTCAGATGAAGAGCCAACCAAGAGGCGTTCAAAGGCATTGAGCCCTGTTGCACCAACGAGAATCAGGTCAACATTTTCTGCGTCTGGAATAGTACGGGCAAGGAGGGTTTTTGGATTTCCCATTTCGATGACGATGTGAATATCGGTCACACCAGCATCTCTTGCACGCTTTTCGTACTCCTTCATCAGACTTTCAGCATCGACTTGGAGTTCTTCGTAAACTTCAGCATCAAAGGTAGACACGCTTTGAAGAGCGCGTGTGTCGATAACATGAGCAATGGTGAGCTTGGATTCGTTGCGTAGAGCAGTGTAAACACCTTTGACGAAAGCCAAGTCCGCTTCTTTAGAACCATCAATTGCGACCATAACATTTTGGTAACGTTGTGCCATAATGAAACCTCCTGAAATTTTCTTACTGTTATTGTAACCCTTTTCACTAAAGAAGTAAAGTAAAAATCATATTTCAATAAATATTATTGGAGATTCGATTTGGTGGAGATATGTTAAAATAAAAGAAAACGAGCTAGTAGGAAACACAGTAAAGGGGATGAGAAAGTATGAAAGATTTTGTTCAGACTTTTAAAAAAATAAGTTTTCTTTATCATGGAATTATCCTTGCGTCACTTGTAGGTGAAGTAGTGATGCTTTGGCAACTGGAAAGAGTTGTGCCCGTTCTCTATCCAGGTTTTGTTGGATTTCTTCTCTTTCACCTAGTCTACCACATCATTTTATTTGTGATTGCAAAGAGAAGTGGTCGCTTGGACTATTTAGTCACGTGGGGGCTCTTTCTCATGTTTAATCTTTTGTATGATTCCTTTTTAGCGCTGATCTTTCTAGGTTTGTCTTTTGGTATGTGAGAAAATGCTTCTGTATTCTAGTTGTTTAGACGGTGAAAACCTAGTCGTTGTGAGTTTTTTCTTTGCTTGCTCATTTCAGGAAACTTGTCGCAATCCCTTTCTAGTGGTATAATGTTACTATCTCGATGAATTGAGGAAACAAAATGAAAGAATATAACAAGTCTAGTAAGTTAGAGCACGTTGCCTATGATATCCGTGGCCCTGTTTTGGAAGAAGCTATGCGGATGCGAGCAAACGGAGAAAAGATTTTACGTCTGAATACAGGAAATCCAGCAGAATTTGGCTTTACAGCGCCAGATGAGGTCATTCATGACTTGATTATGAATGCGCGTGATAGTGAGGGATATTCTGATTCCAAAGGGATTTTTTCAGCCCGTAAGGCCATCATGCAGTATTGCCAACTGAAGAAATTTCCCAATGTAGACATTGATGATATCTACCTTGGAAATGGTGTCAGTGAGCTGATTGTTATGTCCATGCAAGGGCTTTTGGATAATGGCGATGAGGTCTTGGTGCCTATGCCAGACTATCCTCTCTGGACAGCCGCGGTCAGCCTAGCTGGGGGAAATGCCGTTCACTATATCTGTGATGAGGCTGCAGAATGGTACCCAGATATTGACGATATTAAGTCAAAAATCACTTCCAATACCAAGGCAATCGTTCTTATCAATCCGAACAACCCAACTGGAGCCCTTTATCCTAAGGAACTTTTGTTGGAGATTATTGAGATTGCTCGTCAAAACGATTTGATCATCTTTGCGGACGAAATCTATGACCGCATGGTGATGGATGGGCATGTGCATACGCCTGTGGCGAGCTTGGCACCAGATGTCTTCTGTGTCAGCATGAATGGTCTGTCAAAATCCCATCGTATCGCTGGTTTCCGTGTAGGATGGATGGTCTTGTCTGGTCCTAAGCACCATGTCAAGGGTTATATCGAAGGGCTCAACATGCTGTCCAATATGCGTCTTTGCTCTAACGTTTTGGCCCAGCAAGTCGTACAAACATCATTAGGTGGTCACCAGTCAGTGGATGAATTGCTCCTCCCTGGTGGACGGATTTACGAGCAAAGAAACTTCATTTACAATGCTATCCAAGATATCCCAGGTTTGTCTGCGGTCAAGCCGAAGGCGGGTCTTTATATCTTCCCTAAAATTGACCGCAATATGTACCGCATTGATGATGATGAACAGTTCGTTCTTGATTTCTTGAAACAGGAAAAGGTTCTCTTGGTTCATGGTCGTGGTTTTAACTGGAAGGAACCAGACCATTTCCGTATCGTTTACCTTCCTCGTGTGGACGAATTGGCGCAAATCCAAGAAAAGATGACACGTTTCTTGAGTCAGTATCGTAGATAAGGCTTTCATAGGGAAAAGCAGGAAACATTTACTTAGAGCTATTGACAAATAGGTAAGAATCAGATAGAATAGTAAAGTATGTTTAGTAACTGATCACTTTATAGCCGGCTAAACGAATACAAAATCTATGAGGAGGTATTCATCGTGAAACGTACTTATCAACCAAGTAAACTTCGTCGTGCGCGTAAACACGGATTCCGTAACCGTATGTCAACTAAAAACGGTCGTCGCGTATTGGCAGCTCGTCGTCGTAAAGGACGCAAAGTTTTGGCTGCATAATCCAAACGAATTCAACAAAGAAGTCAGTAGGAACTCGAGTCTACTGGCTTTTCTTTTGATTTTAAAGAGTGCACTGCCCACGAAATCGCCGATTTCAAATGGAACTCATGGAGGGCTCATTTAAAAGGTCACATACAAAAAACTCAAAACCAGATATAAGTTACTGATTTTGAGTTTTTATTTATTCTTTTAAGTGATAAGAGTAACTAGCGACAACGACGTCTTCATGCCATCTGAGAGCGTATTTTAGTTTGAGGCTCATTTGATTGTGCAGGATATTTTGCCAAGGCTTGTTAGGGATAAACTGTGGGACAAGGACTGTAACGGTGTAGTTTTTTTGCTTAGCTTCTTGGGCGATTCGTTTGACATACTTAACGCTAGGGGTGATGATGTCGCGGTAGCTGGTATTGATATTCTTCAGAGTGATATTTGGGAAGTAATCGGCAAATTCCTGAAGAATTTCTTGGTCTTTTTCTGCCGTTTCTTTAGTAGAAATGTGCATGGCTAACACTTCATCACCGATACTTTGAGCGTAGTTAATGGCTCCGACACTTACTCGAGTGACATTTCCTACTAGGACAAGGACAAGGTTGCCGTCATAAGTGCGCTTTTCAATTCCTTCGTAGAGTCGCAGTTGTTTTGCCACTTTTTGGTAATGGCTGTGAATGGACAAAAAGAGGAAGGTTAAAACTAGGATAATTGGGAAGAATGGCCAGATATCTCCAAGTCTGAAGAGGAGTAGAATGAGAACGATAGCATAACAAATGATGGCCCCAAGGATATTAGCAAAGGCAGGTTTTAAGAAGTTTGCTCCTTTTTCCTTTTTCCAATGGCGAATCATTCCAGTCTGAGAAAGGGCAAAGGGAACGAAGACCCCGATAGTATAAAGAGGAATCAAGCGTTCAGTATTCCCGTTAAAAATGAGAAGAAGGATCATAGCCCCAAAGGCCAGAGTTAAGATACCGTTGGAGTAGCCAAGGCGATCCCCCTTTTCCATAAAGAGATGGGGCATGTACTTGTTTTTAGCCATATTGTAAGCCAGCATAGGGAAGGCTGAAAAGCCAGTATTTGCAGCTACAGCTAGAATCAAGGCTGTTGAGAACTGGAAGAGATAGTAGCTAGCATGACCAAAGAATGAATCCCCAAGAATGCCCTTGGCCATTTGCGAGAGGATGGTTTCTCCATTTTGAGGAGTGATGCCCATCCAGTAGTTTAGGAAGGTGATGCCTGCAAAAAGGAATCCTAAAATCAGCGACATGATGGTCAAGGTCTGAGCAGCATTCTTTTCTTTCGGAGTTTTGAAAAATGGTACCGCATTTGAAATAGCCTCAACCCCTGTCAGAGAGGCAGAGCCACTGGTAAAGGCTCTCAATAGGAGAACGATGGAAAGGCTCGGAACAGTTTGTCCAATGGTTGAAGTCGCCTGATAGTTTAGGGAACCTGTAAATAGTTGAAAGAATCCATAAAGCAAGAGAAAGACGGTACTGAAGATAAAGAGGTAGACGGGAATCATCAGAGAGCTGGCAGATTCTTTCAATCCTCTTAAATTTAAGAGCATGAGCAGGCAGACTAGGAAAATAGAGATATGAAGATTGTAGGGATGTAGGGGAGGTATGGCTGCTGTAATAGCATCAGCTCCAGAAGCGACGGATACGGCTACTGTCAGCATATAGTCAACAAGGAGACTGCCTCCTGCAATCAAGCCTAGTTTAGGGGAGAGATTTTCCCGAGTGACCATATAAGCCCCTCCACCTTGAGGATAGGCGTGGATGATTTGACGATAGGAAATGGTCAAACTAGCGAGCAGTAAGAGGACAAAAATACCAATAGGGAGGCTCCACCAAATTGCGAGAGGAGAGAGACTAACTAAAACGAGAATGACTTGTTCAGGTCCATAGGCAATAGAAGACAGGGCATCACTGGATAACATTGCAAGTGCCTGCATTTTTCCAAGTAATCCCCCTTCACCATCTGTGAGAGACTTGAGTGGTCGACCGATAAAGGTATATTTTAATTTTCTAAACATTTTCTTTTCCTTTGATGAAAATTTCAATAAGTGTTATTATACTGCTTTGAAAAAAGGCAGTCAAGGGAGAATGATTGGTATTAGAATATTTTTACAAGCCGAGGGATGCTATTTTTGGTATAATAGATGGAAGAAAATGAGGTTAGAAGAGATGATTTTTGATACGCATACACATTTAAATGTAGAGGAATTTGCAGGACGTGAGGAGGAAGAACTTGCCTTGGCTGCTGAGATGGGTGTGACTCGGATGAACATTGTTGGTTTTGACAAGCCGACCATTGAACGTGCCCTAGAGTTAGCAGATGAGTATGAGCAACTCTACGCAACTATTGGCTGGCATCCGACGGAAGCAGGGACTTACACAGACGAGGTCGAAGCTTACTTGCTTGAAAAACTAAAACATCCCAAGGTTGTTGCCTTGGGGGAGATTGGTCTGGACTACCATTGGATGACAGCATCTAAGAAAGTGCAGGAGCAGGTTTTTCGTCGTCAGATTCAGCTGTCTAAGGACTTGAATTTGCCCTTTGTGGTCCACACTCGTGATGCGCTAGAAGATACTTATGAGATCATCAAGAGCGAGGGAGTTGGTCCTCGTGGTGGGATTATGCATTCATTTTCAGGCTCTTTGGAGTGGGCTGAAAAGTTTGTGGAGCTTGGCATGACCATTTCCTTCTCAGGAGTGGTGACCTTTAAGAAAGCGACGGATATCCAAGAAGCTGCCAGAGAACTTCCCTTGGAAAAGATTTTGGTAGAAACAGATGCCCCTTACCTGGCTCCTGTTCCTAAACGTGGCCGTGAAAACAAAACAGCCTACACACGCTATGTGGTAGATTTTATCGCGGATTTGCGTGGTATGACGACTGAGGAGTTAGCCGCAGTAACAACTGCAAATGCAGAGCGTATCTTTGGATTGGACAGCAAGTGATGAAAGAAAAAATTTCCCAAGTCATCGTAGTCGAAGGACGGGATGATACAGCTAATCTCAAACGTTATTTTGATGTAGAGACCTATGAAACACGAGGTTCCGCAATAAATGGCCAAGATATAGAGCGGATTCAGCGTCTGCATGAATTGCATGGAGTCATTGTCTTTACAGATCCAGATTTTAATGGGGAACGCATTCGGCGCATGATTATGACGGCCATTCCAACGGTACAACATGCCTTTCTCAAACGAGATGAGGCTGTTCCCAAATCCAAGACCAAGGGACGTTCTCTGGGAATCGAACACGCCAGCTATGAAGATATGAAAACAGCGCTGGCTCAGGTGACAGAGCAATTTGAAAACGAGAACGAGTTTGACATCAGTCGTGGTGACTTGATTCGCCTAGGTTTCTTGGCGGGAGCAGACAGTCGTAGGCGCAGAGAGTATCTAGGCGAACAGCTCCGCATCGGCTATTCCAACGGCAAGCAACTCCTCAAGCGCTTAGAGTTATTTGGGATAACCTTGGCAGAAGTGGAAGAGACTATGGAAAGTTATGATAATAGTTAGATAGCCCAAAAATACAAAGGGAATGTGTTACAATAGAGGTACCTAGATTTATTTCAAGAGATTCATTTTGATAATATTTAAATGGAAATTTATAAGGAAAGAGCAAGATGAAAATACGAGTTGATAGAGAGTCTGTGTGTATGGGGGACGATGTATTGCCTCATGAGACAGAATTTGAGATTCCTGAAGATATGACGGTGAAAGAATTTTTTGACTTTCTAGAAAAGGAACGTTATTTGCCGTCTGTTCAAGGAAATAATGTCGCTTGGGAACTCCGTAATCGAAATAGGGAACAAGGTGTTTATTTTACCAAAACACGAGAGATTATCCATCCAGATGCGGTCTTAAAAGAGATGTTGGAAGGAATTACTGAGACTCCCTTATTTGTTTTGCTCTATCATTATACTCCGGAAGCATATTATATTAGAAAAGAGAATAAATGAGAATTGCAGATTACAGCGTGACCAAGGCAGTGCTGGAACGTCACGGTTTTACCTTTAAAAAGTCCTTCGGACAAAATTTTCTGACCGATACCAATATCCTTCAAAAAATTGTGGATACGGCTGAAATTGATGACCAAGTCAATGTCATCGAGATTGGGCCAGGAATTGGTGCCTTGACGGAGTTTTTAGCTGAGCGTGCAGCTCAAGTCATGGCATTTGAGATTGACTACCGCTTGGTACCAATCCTAGCGGATACTTTGCGGGATTTTGACAATGTGACTGTAGTAAACGAAGACATACTAAAAGTTGACTTGGCACAGCACATCCAGAATTTTAAAAATCCTGACTTGCCAATCAAAGTAGTAGCCAACTTGCCATACTATATCACGACTCCTATTCTCATGCACTTGATTGAAAGTGGTATTCCTTTTAGTGAGTTTGTCGTCATGATGCAAAAAGAAGTGGCGGACCGTATCTCAGCACAGCCAAATACCAAGGCTTATGGTAGTTTGTCGATTGCGGTGCAGTATTATATGACAGCCAAGGTTGCCTTCATCGTGCCTCGTACGGTCTTTGTGCCAGCGCCAAATGTGGACTCAGCCATTTTAAAAATGGTGCGCCGTCCAGAGCCTGCTGTAACAGTAAAAGATGAGAACTTCTTCTTTAAGGTTTCCAAGGCTAGTTTCACCCATCGTCGCAAGACCTTATGGAACAACTTAACAGGCTACTTTGGCAAGACTGATGAAGTCAAGGACAAGCTGACCAAGGCTTTGGACCAGGCAGGTTTGTCACCATCTGTGCGTGGAGAAGCTCTTAGCTTGGCAGAATTTGCTAGTTTAGCAGATGCGCTCAAAGGACAAGGATTCTAAGATGAAGGGACAAATCATTAAAGCCTTGGCAGGATTCTACTATGTGGAGAGTGAGGATCAAGTCTATCAGACACGTGCGCGCGGGAATTTTCGTAAAAAAGGTCACACGCCCTATGTTGGGGATTGGGTAGATTTTTCTGCGGAGGAAAATTCCGAAGGTTATATTCTCAAGATTCACGAACGGAAAAACAGTCTGGTTCGTCCACCCATTGTCAATATTGACCAAGCTGTGGTGATCATGTCCGTCAAGGAACCGGACTTCAACAGCAACTTGTTGGATCGTTTCTTGGTTCTTCTGGAACACAAGGGCATCCATCCTATCGTTTATATTTCTAAAATGGACTTGCTGGAAGATAGAGGAGAACTGGATTTTTACCAGCAGACATACGGTGACATCGGCTATGATTTTGTGACCAGTAAGGAGGAACTTCTGCCTTTGTTGACAGGAAAAGTGACGGTCTTTATGGGGCAGACAGGTGTTGGAAAATCAACCCTCCTCAATAAAATCGCACCGGACCTCAATCTTGAAACAGGAGAGATCTCAGACAGTCTGGGTCGCGGTCGTCATACTACTCGAGCTGTTAGTTTTTACAATCTCAATGGTGGTAAAATTGCGGACACGCCAGGATTTTCATCACTGGATTATGAAGTGTCGACGGCTGAAGACCTCAATCAGGCCTTTCCAGAAATTGCCAGTGTTAGTCGAGACTGTAAATTCCGTACTTGTACCCATACCCATGAGCCGTCCTGTGCGGTTAAGCCAGCTGTAGAAGAAGGCGCTATTGCAACCTTCCGTTTTGACAACTACCTGCAATTCCTTAGTGAAATTGAAAATCGCAGAGAAACCTATAAAAAAGTCAGTAAAAAAATTCCAAAATAAGGAGAAACCTATGTCTCAATACAAGATTGCTCCGTCAATTCTGGCAGCAGATTATGCCAACTTTGAACGTGAAATCAAACGCCTAGAAGCAACTGGTGCAGAATATGCCCATATCGATATCATGGATGGTCACTTTGTACCGCAAATCAGTTTTGGTGCAGGTGTGGTTGAAGCTCTTCGCCCCCATAGCAAGATGGTCTTTGACTGCCACTTGATGGTCGCTAATCCAGAGCATCATTTAGAGGACTTTGCGCGTGCAGGTGCAGATATCATCAGCATTCATGTCGAAGCAACGCCTCATATCCATGGTGCTCTTCAAAAGATTCGTTCTCTAGGTGTCAAGCCTTCTGTTGTCATTAACCCTGGTACGCCTGTGGAGGCAATCAAGCACGTTCTTCACCTAGTTGACCAAGTCTTGGTCATGACAGTGAATCCTGGATTTGGAGGACAAGCCTTTCTGCCTGAAACCATGGACAAGGTTCGTGAGTTGGTTGCCCTTCGTGAAAAAAAAGGGCTGAACTTTGAGATTGAAGTGGATGGTGGGATTGATGACCAAACTATTGCTCAGGCTAAAGAAGCTGGTGCTACCGTTTTTGTAGCAGGGTCTTATGTCTTTAAGGGAGATGTCAATGAACGAGTGCAAACTCTCAGAAAACAATTGGACTAGAGTTGCCGTTTTTGCCGGCGGGGATCGCGGTCATTATCGGACGGATTTTGATTGCTTTGTCGGTGTGGATCGCGGTTCGCTCTGGGTCTTGGAAGAAGATCTGCCTCTGGCTCTAGCAGTTGGGGATTTTGATTCGGTGACTGCAGACGAACGCCAGTTGATTCAAAAACGTGCCCAACATTTTGTTCAAGCCCAGCCAGAAAAGGATGATACGGATCTGGAATTGGCTCTCTTGACCATCTTTGAGCAAAATTCTCAGGCTCAGGTGACTATTTTTGGGGCTTTGGGTGGTCGGATCGACCACATGCTGGCCAATGTCTTTCTGCCTAGCAATCCCAAGTTGGCACCCTATATGCGTCAGATAGCGATTGAGGATGGGCAAAATGTGATTGCCTATTGTCCAGAAGGGACCAGTCAACTTGAACCCCGCTCAGACTACGATTATCTAGCCTTTATGCCTGTTCGGGATAGCCAGCTGACCATTATCGGAGCCAAGTACGAATTGACAGAGGAAAATTTTTTCTTTAAAAAAGTGTACGCTTCTAACGAATATATAGATAGGGAAGTTTCGGTGACTTGCCCAGATGGCTATGTCGTCGTGCTGCATAGCAAGGACAGGAGGTAGGATGGAGACTGTATTATTACTATTATTAATTGTCAACCTAGCTGGACTCTTTCTCATTTGGCAAAGGCAGGATAAGCAAGACAAGTACTTAGCCAAGAGTTTGGAGGATCAGGCAGACAATCTTTCAGATCAACTGGATTATCGCTTTGAACAAGCCAGACAAGCCAGTCAGCTAGACCAAAAAGACTTGGAAGTGGCTGTCAGCGACCGTTTGCAGGAAGTGCGAATGGAGTTGCATCAAGGCCTGACTCAAGTTAGACAGGAGATGAACGAGAATCTCCTTCAAACCAGAGATAAGACCGACCAACGCCTTCAAGCCCTGCAGGAGTCCAATGAGCAACGTTTGGAACAAATGCGTCAGACAGTCGAGGAAAAGTTGGAAAAGACCTTGCAGACGCGCTTGCAGGCTTCCTTCGAGACAGTTTCAAAGCAACTAGAGTCGGTCAACCGAGGTTTGGGAGAAATGCAGACAGTTGCCCGCGATGTCGGTGCCCTTAACAAGGTTCTCTCTGGAACCAAGACGCGAGGGATTCTGGGAGAATTGCAACTGGGGCAAATCATCGAAGACATCATGACACCAGCCCAGTACGAACGAGAATACGCAACGGTTGAAAACTCTAGCGAGCGAGTGGAGTATGCCATCAAGTTACCTGGACAGGGTGACCAGGAATATGTCTACTTACCGATTGACTCCAAGTTTCCACTAGCGGATTATTACCGCTTGGAAGAAGCCTATGAAGCAGGTGATAAGGACGAGATCGAACGATGTCGCAAGTCACTCCTAGCAAGCGTCAAGCGCTTTGCCAAGGATATCAAGAGCAAGTATCTGGCGCCGCCTCGAACGACCAATTTTGGAGTCTTGTTTGTTCCAACAGAAGGACTTTACTCAGAAATCGTCCGCAATCCTATCTTCTTTGATGATTTGAGACGGGAGGAGCAGATTATTGTTGCTGGTCCAAGTACCCTATCAGCCCTGCTTAACTCTCTATCAGTTGGCTTCAAGACTCTCAATATCCAAAAGAGTGCCGACCATATCAGCAAGACCCTTGCTAGTGTCAAGACCGAGTTTGGCAAGTTTGGTGCCATTCTGGTCAAGGCACAAAAGCATCTCCAATATGCCTCTGGCAATATTGATGAATTATTAAACCGTCGTACCACAGCTATCGAGCGAACGCTCCGTCACATTGAATTATCAGAAGGTGAGCCTGCGCTTGATCTACTCCATTTCCAAGAAGATGAGGAAGAATATGAAGATTAGTCACATGAAAAAAGATGAGCTGTTTGAAGGTTTTTACCTGATTAAGTCAGCTGACCTGAGACAGACGCGTGCTGGGAAAAATTACCTAGCCTTTACCTTCCAAGACGATAGTGGCGAGATTGAAGGGAAACTCTGGGATGCCCAACCTCATAACGTCGAGGCCTTTACCGCAGGGAAAGTGGTCCACATGCAGGGGCGCAGAGAAGTTTATAACAACACTCCTCAAGTCAATCAAATTACTCTTCGCTTGCCTCAGCCTGGGGAACCCAATGATCCAGCTGATTTCAAGGTCAAGTCGCCAGTCGATGTCAAGGAAATCCGTGACTACATGTCACAAATGATTTTCAAGATTGAAAATCCTGTCTGGCAACGTATCGTGCGTAGTCTCTACACCAAGTACGATAAGGAATTCTACTCCTATCCAGCTGCCAAGACCAACCACCACGCCTTTGAAACGGGTTTGGCCTATCATACAGCAACCATGGTGCGCTTGGCAGATGCCATTAGCGAGATCTATCCTCAGCTCAACAAGAGCCTGCTCTATGCTGGGATTATGTTGCACGACTTGGCTAAGGTTTTAGAACTCAGTGGTCCCGATCAGACGGAGTACACAGTTCGAGGCAATCTCATCGGCCATATCGCCCTTATCGATAGTGAAATTACCAAGACAGTCATGGAACTGGGCATCGATGATACTAGAGAAGAAGTGGTGTTACTGCGCCATGTCATCCTCAGTCATCATGGCTTGCTAGAGTATGGAAGTCCAGTCCGTCCACGCATTATGGAAGCAGAGATTATCCACATGATTGACAATCTAGATGCCAGTATGATGATGATGTCAACAGCTCTAGCTTTGGTGGACAAAGGAGAGGTGACCAATAAAATCTTTGCTATGGACAATCGTTCCTTCTATAAACCAGATTTAGATTAATAATTTAAGAAAAACGAGCATTTTTTACGCAATAATGTTCGTTTTTTTATGTGAATGTGGTATAATGGATAAAATATCAAAATAAAATGGAATGGTAAATAAAAATGAAATTAAGAAGAAGTGATCGGATGGTTGTCATTTCCAACTATTTGATTAATAATCCATACAAACTAACAAGTCTCAATACCTTTGCAGAAAAGTACGAATCTGCTAAATCCTCTATTTCAGAGGATATCGTGATTATCAAGCGTGCTTTTGAAGAAATCGAAATCGGCCATATCCAGACAGTGACTGGAGCAGGTGGTGGCGTTATCTTTACACCATCCATCTCGAGCCATGAAGCCAAAGAAATGATCGCAGACTTGCGTGACAAACTTTCAGAAAGCGATCGTATCTTGCCAGGTGGTTATATCTATCTGTCTGATTTGCTCAGTACGCCTGCCATTTTGAAAAATATTGGGCGCATCATTGCCAAGAGCTTTATGGACCAAAAAATCGATGCCGTTATGACAGTAGCAACAAAAGGTGTGCCACTCGCAAATGCAGTTGCCAATGTCCTCAATGTTCCATTTGTCATTGTGCGCCGTGACTTGAAAATTACCGAAGGTTCAACGGTCAGCGTCAACTATGTTTCAGGTTCAAGTGGCGACCGTATTGAGAAAATGTTCCTTTCAAAACGCAGCCTCAAGGCAGGCAGTCGTGTCTTGATCGTGGATGACTTTTTGAAAGGCGGCGGAACTGTCAACGGGATGATTAGTCTCTTGCGTGAGTTCGATTCTGAACTAGCTGGTGTCGCAGTCTTTGCAGACAATGCCCAAGAAGAACGTGAAAAGCAGTTTGATTACAAGTCACTCTTGAAAGTAACTAATATTGATGTTAAGAACCAATCCATCGATGTCGAGATTGGAAATATCTTTGACGAAGACAAATAAGAGATAGAACTAAAGGTTGGAACGCTTGTCCCAGCCTTTCTTTGCAAACAGAATAGAAGGATGCTTATGAAAACACCATTTATCAGCCGTGAAGATTTAGAAACAATTGTTGCAGAGTTCCCGACTCCCTTTCACTTGTATGATGAGAAGGGGATTCGTGAAAAAGCAAGAGCCGTCAACCAGGCCTTTTCTTGGAATAAGGGATTCAAAGAATATTTTGCCGTCAAGGCCACTCCAACCCCAGCCATCTTGAAAATCCTCCAAGAGGAAGGTTGTGGTGTGGACTGTTCTAGTTATGTGGAACTTTTGATGAGCCATAAACTGGATTTCCCCGGTTCTGAAATCATGTTCTCTTCTAACAACACGCCTGACAAGGAATATGCCTATGCGCGTGAATTAGGTGCGACCATTAACTTGGATGCCTTTGAAGATATTGAACATCTAGAGCGAGCGGCAGGCATTCCAGAAATTATCTCTTGTCGTTACAATCCTGGAGGAGTTTTTGAGCTAGGGACAGACATCATGGACAATCCTGGAGAAGCCAAGTTTGGCATGACCAAGGATCAGCTTTTTGAAGCCTTTGCGGTTTTGAAGGAAAAAGGAGCCAAGACATTTGGGATTCACTCTTTCCTAGCATCCAATACCGTCACCCATCTCTACTATCCAGAGTTGGCGCGTCAGCTTTTTGAATTAGCCGTTGAAATTAAGGAAAAGTTGGGTATTTCGCTAGACTTTATCAATCTTTCCGGCGGAATCGGAGTCAATTATCGCCCAGACCAGGAGCCAAATGACATCGCTGTGATTGGTGAGGGAGTTCGTAAGGTTTATGAGGAAGTCCTCACACCTGCAGGACTTGGTCAGGTCAAGATTTTTACTGAATTAGGCCGCTTTATGTTGGCGCCTCACGGAGCTTTGGTCACAAGAGTCACTCATAAGAAAAAAACCTACCGTACCTATCTGGGCGTGGATGCCTCAGCAGTCAACCTCATGCGCCCCGCCATGTATGGAGCCTACCACCATATCACCAATCTGACCCATCCAGATGGACCAGTTGAGGTGGTAGATGTGGTTGGTTCACTCTGTGAAAACAATGATAAATTTGCAGTGAACCGCGAACTACCTCATACAGAAATCGGTGATTTGCTAGTGATTCATGATACAGGTGCACATGGATTCTCCATGGGTTACCAGTACAATGCCAAACTACGCTCGGCAGAAATCCTCTATACCGAAGAAGGAAAAGCCCGCCAAATCCGCCGTGCAGAGCGCCCTGAGGACTATTTTGCAACCTTGTATGGTTTTGATTTTGAATCGGATCATTAAAAGAAATTGAAAATGAAAGTGAAAAACAGATTGCTTTCTAAAAAATAGACAAAAAAACCTTGTTTTTCACCTTACTCGTGATATAATAAAACTATAAAACGGTTTCAAGGAAGGTGACGATATGTCTGAAGAAACAATTGACTATGGACAAATGACAGGAATGGTGCATTCGACAGAGAGTTTTGGGGCGGTAGATGGCCCTGGGATTCGGTTTATTGTCTTTTTGCAGGGCTGTCACATGCGTTGCCAGTACTGCCATAACCCAGACACATGGGCTATGGAGACCAATAAATCACGCGAACGGACAGTAGACGATGTCTTGACAGAAGCCCTTCGCTACCGTGGTTTCTGGGGAGACAAGGGAGGAATCACTGTCAGTGGTGGAGAAGCCCTCTTACAGATTGATTTCCTAATTGCCCTCTTTACCAAGGCCAAGGAAAAAGGAATCCACTGTACCTTGGATACCTGTGCCCTTCCGTTCCGTAATAAACCACGTTATCTCGAAAAGTTTAATAAACTCATGGCGGTAACAGATTTGGTTCTTCTGGATATCAAGGAAATCAACGAAGAACAGCACAAGATTGTCACAAGCCAAACCAATAAAAACATCTTGGCCTGTGCCCAGTACCTATCAGATATCGGGAAGCCTGTTTGGATTCGTCATGTTCTCGTACCAGGATTGACAGACCGTGATGAAGATTTGATTGAACTTGGGAAGTTCGTAAAAACCCTCAAAAACGTTGACAAGTTTGAAATCCTACCTTATCATACGATGGGAGAATTCAAGTGGCGTGAACTAGGAATTCCTTATTCGCTTGAAGGGGTCAAACCTCCAACAGCAGACCGTGTCAAGAATGCCAAGAAATTGATGGATACAGAAAGTTACCAAGACTACATGAAACGTGTTCATGGATAAAAAAAGAAGCCTGATGGAGACATCGGGCTTTTGTGATGCAAAAAGACTTAGCCTCTCAGCTAAGCCTTTTTCTTATTTTCTAGAATGTTGTTTACCAGCATTGCGTTTTTTATGTTTCTTATTGGTCATGATCGCAGTTGCTTGGTTTGGAGTGACATCTTTGCGTCCGCCTCCAGTTGAAAATGAACTTGCTTTTGGTGGATTTTTGGCAAATTCTTCACGAACTTTTTTGCGAAGTTTTGGACGAACGACATAGTTAACGATGAACTGTTGGAGAATCATCATGAAACCACCGACAACCCAGTAAAGGGTCACACTGGCTGGTGCGAAGAAGGAGAAGAAGACAATCATGAGTGGGCTCATGTAAATCATTTTCTTGAGCTGTGCTCTTTGCATCTCGTCTTCTACTCCATGAAGTGAGAGGAGTGATTGGAGATAGTAGAGGATACCAGCGAAGGCGACAAGGAGCAGACTTGGTGAACCAAGATCGATACCCAAGAAGGTAGAACTAGCTACTCCTTCAGTGTATTGGGCTGCAAAGTAGATAGCAGAGAAGAAAGGCATTTGAATGAGGATAGGGAAACATCCTACACCACCGAACATGCTGATGCCGTGTTCTTTCTGAGCGGCAAAGAGAGCTTGTTGTGCTTCTAGTTTTTCTTCCTGAGTTGTTGCTTCTTTGAGACGTGTTTGGTGTGGTTCGAGTACGTGTTTGAGGGCGTTCATCTTTTCAGAGTGAAGTGTCGCCTTCCATGATTGGTAGATACCAAGTGGCAAGATAATCAAGCGCACGATAATGGTTACGATAATGATAGCGACCCCGAAGCCTAGACCTTTATCAGTAGCGAAGTACTTGATAGCTTCTCCCATCGGAGCACCCAAGAAATCCCAAACGGGACCAATTGGCTTACCTGTTGCTTTGTCTACTTGGACACAGCCTGACAAGACGAGTAGCATAGCCACTCCCATAGCAGAGAGGGCAAAACGTTTAATAGATTTCAATGTTTTCATTCCTTCTTTAAAAATTATACCTCTCTATTCTACTGTTTTTTTGTAAAATATACAATAGTTCTAGAGACCTAATTTGCGACTTTGAAGTCCGAATAGGATGAAAAGTTGCTCATTTGTACATCTAGATAGGTAACTTTTGAAAAAGGTGTCGGACCTTTTCGGATTTCTTGGATAAATTTTGCCATAGTTGCAGAGGAGTCTGCCTGAGCAAGAATTTCCACTGTGCCATCATCGTTATTCCAGACACGACCAGTGATGCCACCGATTTCAAGAGCTAAAGTATAAACACCCCAGCGAAAACCAACACCCTGCACCCTGCCTTGGGCAATCATTCTAACCTTTTGCATACCAAACCCCTTTGATTGTGTTATAATATTTCTATGACTATTATAACCTCAAAAGCCAATTCTGTGGTAAAAAATGCCAAGAAATTGCATCAAAAAAAATATCGAAAGTCTGCTTATTTGATTGAGGGCTGGCACTTGTTTGAAGAAGCTGTTCAAGCAGGAGTGACGATTGAAAAGGTCTTTGCCCTAGAAAGTTATCGAGATCAGCTAGCTGCTTTTCCTCAAACTATCTGGGTTTCAGAGGAGATTTTGCTAGATTTGGCAGATACGCAAACTCCTCAAGGGATTGTTGCAGTGATTCAAAAAGAAGAAGTGGGACTGCCTGATCTCCATCAGGGCAAGTATCTATTTTTAGAGGATGTTCAAGATCCTGGTAATGTGGGCACCATGATTCGGACGGCGGATGCTGCAGGTTTTACAGGGGTTATTGTTTCAGACAAGTCAGCAGATATCTACAGTCTTAAGACTCTACGTTCCATGCAAGGAAGTCATTTTCACTTGCCTATCTATCGTATGCCTCTTACCAGCTTTGTAGAAGAGGCAAAGAAGAGCGATTTGCCCATTCTAGCAACGACCTTATCGAGAGATTCAAAGGATTATCGTGAGCTTTCTTCACTAGAGAACTTTGTTTTAGTCATGGGAAATGAAGGGCAGGGGATTAGTTCTGTCATGGCTGAGAGTGCTGATCAGCTGGTTCATATAGGCATGAAAGGTCGAGCGGAAAGTCTCAATGTGGCGGTTGCCGCAGGTATTTTGATGTTTTATTTCAGCTAATTTATAAAAACTTTGTTATAATCAAGACATATTTATAGAAAAAGGAGAATCAGAATGAATCAAACGATTATTCAAGAACGTTCAGGTCTCAATCAATTTTACGCTAAGGTTTATGCTTTTGTGGGACTTGGGATTGGTCTATCAGCTCTCGTGTCAGCTTTGATGTTGACAGTCTTTCAGTCCCAATTGGTCTACTTTTTAATGCATGGCCGTCTCTGGCTGATTATTGCAACTTTTGCAGAACTTGCTCTAGTCTTTGTTGCAAGTAGCATGGCTGCCAAAAATAGTCCAGCAGCTCTCCCAGTATTTTTAGTTTATTCTGTTTTAAATGGCTTTACGCTGAGTTTTGTCGTAGCCTTCTATACACCTGGGACCGTCTTATCAGCCTTTGTATCCAGTGCCCTTCTCTTCTTTGTCATGGCGGCAATCGGAATTTTCACCAAGAAAGATTTGAGTGGAATGGGCCGAGCTTTGATGGCGGCGCTTGTTGGTCTCATCATTGCCATGGTTGTGAATCTATTTTTAGCCAATAGCTTCTTTGACTACATGATTAGTATTGCCATGGTCTTGGTTTTCTCAGGTTTGATTGCTTGGGATAACCAAAAGATTCGCTATGTTTATGAACAGTCACGAGGACAAGTAGCGACAGGTTGGGTCATCTCAATGGCGCTTAGCATCTATCTAGACTTTATCAACCTCTTCCTTAGCATCTTACGAATCTTTGGTCGAAACGATTAATGAATAACAGAGTCAGTGTTCAAAAGAGCACTGACTTTTTCTTATTTACTCTTTTCTTTTCTTTTCTTGGAAATAGGTGTATAATGCTTTTAACTAATTTTTGAGGAGCTGTTTATGAAGAAAAGTTTTATTCATCAACAAGAAGAAATTTCCTTTGTCAAAAACACTTTTACCCAGTATTTGAAAGATAAGTTAGAAGTTGTTGAAGTTCAAGGTCCTATCTTGAGCAAGGTCGGGGATGGGATGCAGGACAACCTGTCAGGTGTCGAAAATCCAGTATCTGTCAAGGTTTTGCAGATTCCAGATGAAACTTATGAAGTCGTTCACTCACTTGCCAAATGGAAACGCCACACCTTGGCTCGTTTTGGTTTCGGTGAAGGTGAGGGTCTGTTTGTTCACATGAAGGCCCTTCGTCCAGACGAAGATTCGCTTGATGCGACCCACTCAGTTTATGTGGACCAGTGGGACTGGGAGAAGGTTATCCCAAATGGACAACGCAATATCGCCTATCTCAAAGAGACTGTTGAGAAGATTTACAAGGCTATTCGTCTGACAGAGCTAGCAGTAGAAGCTCGCTATGATATCGAATCGATCTTGCCAAAACAAATCACCTTTATCCATACAGAAGAGTTGGTAGAACGCTATCCAGATTTAACACCGAAAGAGCGTGAAAATGCGATCTGTAAAGAGTTCGGTGCAGTCTTCTTGATTGGTATCGGTGGCGAGTTGCCTGACGGAAAACCTCATGATGGCCGTGCACCTGACTACGATGACTGGACAACAGAGTCTGAAAATGGCTACAAGGGGTTGAATGGCGATATTCTCGTTTGGAACGAATCTCTTGGTTGTGCCTTTGAACTTTCATCAATGGGGATTCGGGTAGATGAGGATACACTCCGTCGCCAAGTGGCTCTTACAGGAGACGAAGATCGTCTAGAATTGGAATGGCATAAAGCCTTGCTTAACGGCCTTTTCCCACTGACAATCGGTGGGGGTATCGGACAGTCTCGGATGGCCATGTTCCTTCTTCGTAAGAAACACATCGGAGAGGTCCAGACCAGTGTTTGGCCTCAAGAAGTTCGCGATACGTACGAAAATATTTTGTAGAGAATCGAACCGCAAGGTTCGGTTTTCTTTCTCTTTTTGCCTATAATTTGGTATAATAAACGGTATGAAAATCGTATCAGGAATCTACGGAGGGCGTCCCCTCAAGACGCTAGAAGGCAAGACGACGAGGCCGACATCAGATAAGGTGCGTGGAGCTATCTTTAACATGATAGGTCCCTATTTTGAGGGTGGTCGTGTCTTGGATCTCTATGCTGGCAGTGGCGGTCTGTCTATTGAAGCTGTGTCAAGAGGGATGTCCAGTGCTATCTTAGTGGAACGGGATCGAAAGGCACAAGCTATCATCGCTGAAAATATCCAAATGACCAAGGAAGTTTCCAAATTTCAGCTCTTAAAGATGGAGGCTGAACGGGCCTTGGAGCAAGTGAAGGGTCCCTTTGACCTGGTCTTTTTAGACCCGCCCTATGCCAAGGAACAAATCGTTGCAGATATCGAAAAAATGGCAGAAAGAAACCTTTTCTCCGAAGAGGTCATGGTTGTCTGCGAAACCGATAAATCTGTAGAGCTTCCAGAAGAAATCGCCTGCTTAGGCATCTGGAAGGAAAAAATATATGGGATTAGTAAGGTGACAGTCTATGTCAGATAAAATTGGATTATTTACAGGTTCATTTGATCCGATGACAAATGGACATCTGGATATGATTGAACGTGCTAGCAAACTTTTTGACAAGCTCTATGTCGGGGTGTTCTACAATCCCCACAAACAAGGCTTTCTCCCTGTTGAAAACCGTAAACGAGCAGTCGAAAAAGCGGTGGCGCATTTAGATAATGTAGAGGTGCTGGCTTCTCATGACCAACTAGTCGTCGATGTTGCAAGAAGACTGGGGGCTAAAACCCTTGTCCGTGGCTTGCGAAATACCACCGACTTGCAATACGAGTCTAGTTTTGATTACTACAATCATCAACTGGCTCCAGAAATCGAAACCATTTACCTATATAGCTGCCCAGAGCATCTTTATATCAGCTCTTCGGCCGTGAGAGAACTTCTGAAGTTTGGTCAGGAGATTCAGCAATATGTCCCAAACAGTGTTGTGGAGGAATTAGAACATGAAGAAAAAAACTAGATGGCCCTTATATGTCATCCTAGCACTAGTATTGACTTTTTTAGCCTTTGTAGTACCTTTACCTTACTACATAGAAGTTCCGGGTGGAGCGGAAGATATTCGTCGAGTTTTGAAAGTCAATGAAACAGAGGATACGGAAGCAGGAGCTTACCAGTTTGTAACAGTTGGTATTCGACACGCAACCCTATCGCATCTTGTCTATGCTTGGTTAACACCTTTCACGGATATTAGAAGTGCCAAGGAGACTACGGGTGGCTCTACTGATGCAGAGTTTATGCGGATCAATCAGTTCTATATGCAAACTTCTCAAAACATGGCCAAGTATCAAGGATTGAAGACCGCTGGTAAGGATATTGAACTCAAGTATCTGGGAGTTTATGTCTTGACCGTGACGGACAATTCAACTTTTAAGGGCATTCTGAACATTGCAGACACCGTGACGGCTGTTAATGACAAAACATTTGACAGTTCAAAAGACTTGGTCGACTATGTCAATTCTCAACAATTAGGGGATAGGGTCAAGGTAACCTATGAAGAAGACGGAAAAGTCAAGTCTGCTGAAGGTAAAATTATCACTCTCGAAAACGGGAAAAACGGT
This sequence comes from Streptococcus sp. HMSC077F03, assembly GCF_001812375.1. Lineage (GTDB taxonomy): Bacteria > Bacillota > Bacilli > Lactobacillales > Streptococcaceae > Streptococcus > Streptococcus oralis_S. The sequence goes on along the minus strand of NZ_KV808772.1, from coordinate 26,798 downwards.
ATTGGGATTGGTCTGATTGACCGTACGGAAGTGACCAGTGATGTTCCGATTCGTTTTTCAACAGCTGGTATCGGCGGGCCAAGCGCCGGTCTCATGTTTAGCCTAGCTATTTACACCCAGATAGCAGATCCAGGTCTTCGTAATGGCCGCATCGTTGCGGGAACGGGAACTATTGATCGCGATGGAAATGTTGGCGACATCGGTGGAATTGACAAAAAAGTAGTTGCAGCCTCTCGTCAGGGAGCCAACATCTTTTTTGCTCCTGACAATCCAGTCACCGAGGAAGCAAAAAAAGCAGATCCCAATGCGAAAAGCAACTATGAAACAGCCTTAGAAGCTGCTAAAACGATCAAAACAGAGATGAAAATCGTTCCCGTTAAGACATTGCAGGATGCAATTGATTACCTTAAAAACAATCCCTAATTCGTAGAAAAATTGAAAACTAGCGCGCAAGCGGATAAGATGGTATAATAGTCAAATGGTTCAATTATTATTCACTCTAAGTAGTCATATACTCTTTATTTATTTGAGTTCTTACCTTTTGAAGGATCTTGTGAGATGGGAAAAGGTTTTAAAAGTGACCGCTACTAACACAAAAAAAGTTCGTTTGTTGGTAGGCTTCTTTAGTATTGTGATGGGCTACATCTTGAGTTCATTCTTTATCAGTTTGTACCAACTGTGGCAAGAAGCACTTAGAGGACTATTATAAAATCAAAAGTAAAGGAAACAACTATGGAAAAAATTGTGGTTCAAGGCGGAGATAATCGTCTGGTCGGGAGTGTGACGATCGAGGGAGCAAAGAATGCAGTCTTGCCCTTGTTGGCAGCGACTATTCTAGCAAGCAAGGGTAAGACAGTCTTGCAGAACGTCCCAATCTTGTCAGATGTTTTCACCATGAATCAAGTGGTTCGAGGTCTGAATGCCAAGGTGGACTTTGATGAGGAAGCTCATGTTGTCGAGGTTGATGCGACTGTTGATATCACGGAGGAAGCTCCATACAAGTATGTCAGCAAGATGCGGGCATCCATCGTTGTCTTGGGACCAATCCTTGCTCGTGTAGGCCATGCCAAAGTTTCTATGCCAGGGGGATGTACCATCGGGAGTCGTCCGATCGACCTCCACCTCAAAGGTTTGGAAGCTATGGGGGCAAAGATTACCCAGACAGCTGGTTACATCGAAGCCAAGGCAGAACGCCTGCATGGCGCTCATATCTACATGGACTTCCCAAGTGTTGGCGCAACACAAAACCTCATGATGGCGGCAACTCTAGCTGACGGTGTGACAGTGATAGAAAATGCTGCGCGTGAGCCGGAAATTGTTGACCTCGCTATTCTCCTTAATGAAATGGGAGCCAAGGTCAAGGGAGCTGGTACCGAAACAATCACAGTGACTGGTGTTGAGGAACTCCATGGTGCGACCCACAATGTCGTGCAGGATCGTATCGAAGCTGGAACCTTTATGGTAGCGGCAGCTATGACCGGTGGCGATGTTCTCGTTCGTGATGCCGTCTGGGAACACAATCGCCCCTTGATTTCAAAACTACTTGAAATGGGTGTTGAAGTGACAGAGGAGTCAGAAGGTATCCGTGTTCGTTCTCAACTGGAAAATCTAAAGGCTGTTCATGTAAAAACCTTACCACATCCAGGATTCCCAACAGATATGCAGGCACAATTTACAGCTCTAATGACAGTTGCAAAAGGGGAATCCACCATGGTGGAAACGGTGTTTGAGAATCGCTTCCAACACTTAGAGGAAATGAGACGTATGGGCTTGCATTCAGAGATTATCCGTGACACAGCTCGTATTGTTGGGGGACAGGCTTTACAGGGGGCAGAAGTTCTATCAACGGACCTTCGCGCTAGTGCTGCTTTGATTTTGACAGGTCTGGTGGCGCAGGGAGAAACAGTTGTTGGTAAGTTAGTCCACCTTGATAGAGGTTACTACCGTTTCCATGAGAAATTGGCTCAGCTAGGAGCGAAGATTCAGCGAATCGAGGCAAATGATGAAGAAGAATAAAAACTTACGCTATGTACTCCGTCGTTTACTGTTGATTTTTATCGTACTATTGCTAGGCTTTCTGGCTTTAGGAATCGGCTTGATGGTTGGTTATGGCATCCTAGGAAAGGGACAGGATCCATGGGCAATCTTGTCTCCAGCAAAGTGGCAGGAATTGATTAGCAAATTTACAGGAAATTAGACTGGGAGACCAGTCTTTTTCTAAAGAAATAAGGAGAAAAATGGACAAAAAAACAAGACAAGCTCTGATAGGGTTACTTCTATTCTTACTCTTGGCTGCTGGAAGCTACTATATCAAGCAGATGCAGACAGCGCCAAACACCCCTAGAACCAAGGTTAGTCAGAAAAAACAAGCTTCAGAAGCTCCCAGTCAGGAGCTAGCTGAAAGTGTCTTAACTGAGTCAATCAAAAATCAAATCAAGGGGGGGCTCGAGTGGAATGGAGCAGGGGCCTTCATTGTCAATGGCAATAAAACCAATCTAGATGCCAAGGTTTCTAGCAAACCCTATGCGGATAATAAAACAAAGACAGTTGGAAAAGAAACAGTCCCGACTGTTGCCAATGCCATCTTATCCAAAGCGACTCGGCAGTATAAGAATCGTGAAGAAACAGGCAATGGCTCCACCTCTTGGACGCCACCAGGATGGCATCAGGTCAAGAATCTAAAGGGAGCCTATACACATGCAGTTGATAGAGGACACCTGCTGGGCTATGCCTTGATAGGAGGTCTGGATGGTTTTGATGCCTCTACTAGCAATCCCAAGAACATTGCAGTCCAGACAGCTTGGGCGAACCAAGCGCAGGCTGAAGATTCGACAGGTCAGAACTACTATGAGAGTCTGGTTAGGAAAGCCTTAGACCAAAACAAGAGAGTCCGTTATCGGGTGACGCTCCACTATGCGACAAATGAGGACCTAGTTCCATCGGCTTCACAAATTGAAGCCAAGTCTTCAGATGGCGAATTGGAATTCAATGTCCTAATCCCCAATGTTCAAAAGGGAATCCAGCTTGATTACCGAACAGGGCAAGTAACAGTGACGGACTAGAAACAATAGATACAATAAAAACAGATCCTTTGTCTTCTAGAGGCAGGGGAGTTGTTCTTTAAATGAAAAATAATGTGAATCCTGAGGGATTTTATGATATAATGGAACACAAGATACTATTTTAGGAGAAGGACTATGGAAGACCCGAGCAGTCAGAATTTGTTGCTACAGTTTGTACTGTTATTTATCTTGACCTTGTTAAATGCTTTTTTCTCAGCCACTGAAATGGCGATGGTGTCATTAAACCGTTCCCGAGTGGAACAAAAGGCAGAAGAGGGAGACAAACGTTACATTCGTTTGTTAAAGGTACTTGAAAATCCTAACCACTTTTTATCAACGATTCAAGTTGGTATCACGTTAATTACCATCTTGTCAGGGGCCAGTTTAGCAGAAACGCTAGGACGCGAAATCGCATCTTGGATAGGAAATAGTGAAACAGCTTACGCTATTGCAAGTTTTCTATCTTTAGCGTTTTTGACCTATATTTCTATTGTTTTTGGGGAACTCTATCCCAAGAGAATCGCTCTAAATCTGAAAGATACCTTGGCCATCCGAACCGCACCAGTCATTATTGGCTTGGGGAAAATTGTCAGCCCCTTTGTTTGGCTTCTGTCAGCTTCAACTAATCTATTGAGCCGTGTGACGCCAATGACCTTTGATGATGCGGATGAAAAGATGACACGTGATGAAATAGAGTACATGCTCACCAATAGCGAAGAAACACTGGATGCAGATGAGATTGAAATGCTACAGGGAATCTTTTCACTAGATGAACTAATGGCTCGTGAGCTAATGGTACCTCGTACAGATGCCTTTATGGTAGATATTCAGGATGATAGTCAAACGATTATCCAAAGTATTCTAAAGCAAAATTTCTCACGTATCCCTGTTTACGACGGGGATAAGGACAATGTGATTGGTTTGATTCATACCAAGCGTTTGCTAAACGCTGCCTATGCAGATGGCTTTGAAAATATTGTCTGGAAACGAATCCTCCAAACACCACTATTTGTGCCTGAGACCATCTTTGTGGACGACCTCCTTAAAGAGCTTCGAAATACCCAAAATCAAATGGCCATCTTACTAGACGAATACGGTGGTATGGCTGGTTTGGTAACTCTAGAAGATCTTTTAGAAGAGATTGTCGGTGAGATCGATGACGAGACGGATAGGGCAGAAATCGAAGTCCATCAAATCGGTGAGGACACTTATATTGCACAGGGAACCATGAACCTTAACGACTTCAATGACTACTTTGGTGTCGAACTAGAAAGCGATGATGTGGATACCATCGCCGGCTATTATTTGACGGGTGTTGGTACGATTCCAACAACTGAAAAAATCAGTTATGAACTGGCCAGTCAAAACAAACAAATCGTCCTGACCAATGATAAGGTGAAAAATGGACGTGTTACCAAGGTAAAAGTTCAAATCACAGAACTAGAACCTGAAGAAGAAACAGAATAAAGCAGTGACTTGAGTCACTGCTTTTTGTAAATCAATATGGTAGATACAGTTATTCCTAATAGATAGGGATAACAAAAAAGCCCGATTTTTCAGGCTTTCTGTCTCGTTGAATTCTGATAAAACAGATGATATAAGGCGGTAGACGGATTTGAACCGACGATCAAGCTTTTGCAGAGCCGTGCCTTACCACTTGGCTATACCGCCTCAACGTTTATTATTATACCTTGAAAATCATTTCCCGTCAATAGTTTCTTATTCTAAAATCCAATTTAGGAAAACAGATGGTGATTGAAGAAGTGAGAAAAAGCTTGTAAAAATCCCGTTCTAAAGAAGATCAGACTAGAAAGTATTTCTTGCAGAAACAAACAAAGAATGTAGAAATTTTGACAAATGGAAGTTTTTTGAGGAAATGCGCCAAAATATTCTGAAAATTCGTTTACTTTTTAAAAAATATATGTTATAATTTCCAATAAGCCTAAATTTTTCAAGAGGAGTTAAAAACATGAAAAAAAGTAGAGTATTTGTTGCAGCAGGTGTTGCTTTATTAGCAGCAGGAGTACTAGCTGCTTGTGGTTCTTCAAAATCATCTGATTCAACAGCGCCAAAAAATTATGGCTATGTTTATACAGCTGACCCAGAAACGTTGGATTACCTCATTTCAGGGAAACAAAGTACTAGGGTTGCCACTTCAAATGGTATCGACGGTCTTTTCACAAACGACAAGTATGGGAATTTAGTTCCTGCAGTTGCAGAAGACTGGTCAGTTTCAAAAGATGGTTTGACTTATACCTACAAGATTCGTAAAGGTGTCAAATGGATGACATCTGATGGCGAAGAGTATGCTGAAGTAACAGCCAAGGACTTTGTAAATGGTTTGAAACACGCAGCTGACAATAAATCAGCAGCTAAGTATCTAGCAGAAGATTCAGTTAAAGGTCTAGCTGACTATATAGCTGGAAACAATAAAGATTTTGCTTCAGTCGGTGTAAAAGCAGTTGATGATTACACCCTTGAATACACTTTGAACAAACCAGAACCATACTGGAACTCTAAGCTGGCCTACTCAATCTTCTGGCCATTGAACGAAGAATTTGAAAAATCAAAAGGATCTGATTTTGGTAAAGCGACTGACCCTACATCATTGCTTTACAATGGACCATTCTTGCTGAGAGGTTTGACTGCTAAGTCATCTATCGAATTTGTGAAGAATGAAAACTATTGGGACAAAGACAATGTTCATCTTGATAAAGTAACACTTGCTTACTATGATGGTTCAGATCAAGAATCAATTGAACGTAACTTTACAAGTGGGGCTTATAGCTATGCCCGTCTCTTCCCAACAAGTTCAAACTACTCTAAGGTAGAAGAAACATACAAAGACAATATTTACTACACTCCATCAGGTCCAGGTATTGGTGGTTTGGGTGTAAATATTGACCGTCAAGGTTACAAATACACTTCTAAGACAACTGATGAAGAGAAGACTTCTACTAAGAAAGCCCTTCTTAACAAGGACTTCCGTCAGGCTTTGAACTTTGCCTTTGACCGTACTTCTTACTCAGCACAAATTAATGGTAAAGAAGGTGCTCCTCTTGCAGTTCGTAACCTCTTTGTGAAACCAGACTTTGTCTCTGCAGGCGAAAAAACTTTCGGTGACTTGGTAACTGAAAAGATGGCGGCTTACGGTGATGAATGGAAGAATGTAAACTTTGCGGATGGTCAAGATGGACTTTTCAACGCCGATAAAGCCAAAGCCGAATTTGCCAAAGCTAAAACAGCATTGGAAGCAGAAGGTGTGAAATTCCCTATCCACTTGGATATCCCAGTAGACCAAACATCTAAAAACTATATCGCACGTATTCAATCCTTCAAACAATCCGTTGAGACTGTACTTGGAGAAGAAAACGTAGTCATCGATATCCAACAAATCACTACAGATGAACTACAGAATATTACATACTACGCAGCTAGCGCAGCGGCAGAAGATTGGGATCTCTCAGGTGCTGTTGGATGGAACCCTGACTATGAAGATCCATCAACTTACCTTGATATCTTGAAAACAACGAATGCTGAACAAACAAAAACCTATATGGGTTACGAAGGTGCAGATAATGCTGCAGCGGCTCAAGTTGGTTTGAAAGAATACGATAAGTTAGTTGATGAAGCAGGAAAAGAAACAAGTGACTTGAATGTTCGTTATGAAAAATATGCGGCTGCCCAAGCTTGGTTGACAGATAGCTCACTCTTCTTGCCAGCTATGTCATCAAGTGGTGCTGCACCAATCATTTCTCGTGTTGTGCCTTTCTCTGCATCATACAGTCAATCTGGAGATAAGGGCTCAGACGTATACTTTAAGTATATTCAGTTACAAGACAAGGTTGTAACAAAAGCTGATTATGAACAAGCTCGTGAAAAATGGCTCAAAGAGAAAAAAGAATCAAACGAAAAAGTTCAAAAAGAATTGGCTAATCACGTTAAATAAATAACTCTCAAGAGAACTTTCTCTCCATGAGGAGAAGGTTCTTTTGGGATTTTAAAAGGAAACGATATGAAGAAATATATTTTTATGCGTGTATTGCGTTCATTGTTGTCTATTTTCTTGGTGACAACCTTGACATACACAATTATTTATACGATGGTTCCTCGAAAATTGATTTTCAAGCAGGATACCAACTATAACAAGATTGCAACGACGCCGGACAAGCGGGATAATTATGAAAATACCGTTTATGAACGGATGGGCTATATCGAGTACTACGATACCAAAGAGTTGCAAGAAAGAGCGAGCACGATGGACTCATCTGTAACAGTGGATGCCAATGATACCAATAAGGCAATCTACGAAAAATACATCAACCAACTAGGAAATGGTTGGACGTTAGGTGTATTCTCAGAAAGTGGTCAATTCTATGCTACGCGTGAAATTCCGATTTTTGAACGTGTTTTCAAATTCTATGCGAACTTGATTGATATTGATCATCCAAACAAAATTCAAGACCCTGAAAATCCAAACTTGCAACGTTATCTTCGTTTTGAAAATGACCCTGCTATCGGTTGGTCATTGGTTGGTTCAGGTACAAAACACAAATACCTTTTGTATTTCAACAATCAATTCCCATTTGTACACCAAAACTTTGTGAACATTAACTTGGGAGATTCTTACCCAACTTATGCAAACACACCAGTGCTTCAAGTTATCACACAAGGTCAGGGACAAACTAAGACATCAGAAGTTCAATTCCCTACAGGTAAAAAGACTTCATCTGTAGATATTTACTCTCGTACTTACAAATCTCCAAGTCAAGCAGATGCGCGTGAAGTAGCCAACTATGGTAAAGACGATCCATATACAGCTACAGAAAGCAATTATCAATATCCTTCAATGATCGCAAGCTCAGCGGTTGCTGGTTTGATTGGTTTGATTATTTCGTATGCGATTGCGATTCCACTTGGATCTGCTATGGCTCGCCACAAGAATACTTGGATTGATAGCTTCTCGACAGGTGCTCTAACCTTCTTGCTTGCACTTCCAACGATTGCCTTGGTTTACATCGTCCGCTTGATTGGATCATCTATTGGTCTTCCAGATTCATTCCCTATTTTGGGAGCTGGAGATTGGCGTTCTTATGTCTTGCCAGCAGTCATTCTAGGTTTGTTGGGTGCGCCAAGTACAGCTATCTGGATTCGTCGTTACATGATCGACTTGCAATCTCAGGACTTTGTACGTTTTGCGCGTGCCAAAGGTTTGTCTGAAAAAGAAATTTCAAATAAACACATCTTTAAAAACGCCATGGTTCCTTTGGTTTCAGGTATTCCTGGTGCCGTAATCGGGGTTATCGGTGGTGCAACATTGACAGAAACAGTCTTTGCTTTCCCAGGTATGGGTAAAATGTTGATTGACTCTGTTAAGGCATCAAATAACTCAATGGTAGTTGGTCTTGTCTTCATCTTCACATGTATTTCTATCTTCTCACTCTTTGTAGGAGATATCTGGATGACCATGCTTGACCCACGTATTAAATTGACAGAGAAAGGAGGCAAATAATGTCAACAATCGATAAAGAAAAATTTCAGTTCGTAAAACGTGACGATTTTGCCTCTGAAACAATTGACGCCCCTGCCTATTCATACTGGGGTTCTGTATTTAGACAATTTCTAAAGAAAAAATCAACAGTCATTATGTTGGGGATTTTGGTTGCCATTATCTTGATGAGTTTTATTTACCCAATGTTCTCAGATTTTGATTTCAACGATGTAAGTAAGGTCAATGACTTCTCTGCTCGTTTTATCAAGCCCAATGCTGAACATTGGTTTGGTACAGATAGCAATGGTAAATCCTTGTTTGATGGGGTTTGGTTTGGTGCGCGTAATTCAATTCTTATCTCTGTAATTGCCACTTTTATCAACCTTGTGATCGGGGTTATTGTTGGTGGAATTTGGGGAATTTCAAAATCTGTAGACCGTGTCATGATGGAAGTTTATAACATTATTTCAAACATTCCATCTCTCTTGATTGTCATTGTCTTGACTTACTCAATTGGTGCTGGTTTCTGGAATTTGATTTTTGCCATGAGTGTGACAACTTGGATTGGGATTGCTTATATGATTCGTATCCAAATCATGCGTTACCGTGACTTGGAATACAACCTTGCTTCTCAAACACTTGGAACACCAACCTTTAAAATCATTGTTAAAAACATCATGCCGCAATTGGTATCTGTTATTGTTTCTACAATGACCTTGATGTTGCCAAGCTTTATCTCTTATGAAGCCTTCCTTTCCTTCTTTGGATTGGGACTGCCTGTAACAGTGCCAAGTTTGGGACGTTTGATCTCAGATTACTCACAAAACGTTACGACCAACGCTTACTTGTTCTGGATTCCATTGACTACCTTGATTTTGGTATCTCTATCTCTTTTCGTTGTTGGTCAAAACCTAGCGGATGCTAGTGATCCACGTACACATAGATAGGAGTAGACATGATAAAAGGAAAAGATGTAATTTTGACTGCTCGTGATATTGTCGTGGAATTTGACGTTCGTGACAAAGTTCTGACGGCTATCCGAGGAGTTTCTCTGGACCTGATTGAAGGAGAAGTTCTTGCCTTGGTAGGTGAGTCCGGTTCTGGTAAATCTGTTTTAACAAAAACCTTTACAGGGATGTTAGAAGACAATGGACGTATTGCCCAAGGAAGCATCGACTATCGTGGACAAGACTTGACCGCTCTTACTTCTAACAAGGAATGGGAGAAGATTCGTGGAGCTAAAATTGCGACCATCTTCCAAGATCCTATGACAAGTTTGGACCCAATCAATACAATCGGTAGCCAAATCACTGAAGTGATCGTTAAACACCAAGGGAAAACAGCTAAGGAAGCCAAAGAGATGGCAATCGACTATATGAACAAGGTCGGAATCCCAGATGCTGAAAAACGTTTTGAAGAGTATCCTTTCCAATATTCTGGAGGGATGCGCCAACGTATCGTTATTGCGATTGCCCTTGCCTGTCGTCCAGATATCTTGATCTGTGACGAGCCAACAACGGCTCTTGATGTAACCATTCAAGCGCAAATCATTGATTTGCTTAAAACTTTGCAAAATGAGTACCACTTTACCATTATCTTTATCACCCATGACCTTGGTGTGGTAGCAAGTATTGCTGATAAGGTAGCGGTTATGTATGCTGGTGAAATTGTAGAATACGGTACTGTTGAGGAAGTTTTCTACGACCCACGTCATCCATACACTTGGAGTCTCTTGTCTAGCTTGCCACAGCTTGCTGATGATAAAGGGGAATTGTACTCTATCCCAGGAACACCACCGTCTCTTTATACTGAGTTGAAAGGTGATGCCTTTGCCCTTCGTTCAGATTATGCGATGCAAATTGATTTTGAAGAGAAGGCACCTAAGTTTTCAGTCACTGATACCCACTGGGCTAAGACTTGGTTGCTTCATGAGAATGCTCCTAAAGTTGAAAAACCTGGAGTCATTGCAGATTTGCATGACAAAATTCGTGATAAAATGGGCTTTGCTCATCTAGAAGACTAGGAGGAAGGAAATGTCTGAAAAATTAGTAGAAATTAAAGATTTAGAAATTTCCTTCGGTGAAGGAAGTAAGAAGTTTGTCGCGGTTAAAAACGCCAACTTCTTTATCAACAAGGGAGAAACCTTCTCTCTTGTAGGTGAGTCTGGTAGTGGGAAAACAACTATTGGTCGTGCTATTATTGGTCTAAATAATACTAGTAAAGGTGAGATCATCTTTGATGGTCATAAAATTAATGGGAAAAAATCTCATAAGGAGTCATCGGATTTGATCCGTCGTATCCAGATGATTTTCCAGGACCCTGCAGCGAGCTTGAATGAGCGTGCGACAGTTGACTATATCATCTCTGAAGGTCTTTACAACTATCACTTGTTTAAAGATGAAGAAGATCGTAAAGAAAAAGTTCAAAAGATGATCCATGAAGTTGGACTTTTGAAAGAACACTTGACCCGTTATCCACACGAGTTTTCTGGTGGTCAACGCCAGCGTATCGGGATTGCCCGTGCCCTTGTGATGGAACCTGATTTCGTTATTGCGGATGAGCCAATTTCAGCCTTGGACGTATCAGTGCGTGCGCAAGTCTTGAACTTGCTCAAGAAGTTCCAAAAAGAGTTGGGCTTGACCTATCTCTTTATCGCGCATGACTTGTCAGTTGTTCGCTTTATCTCAGATCGTATCGCGGTTATCTATAAGGGAGTTATCGTCGAAGTGGCGGAGACAGAGGAGTTGTTTAACAATCCTGTCCACCCATACACTCAAGCACTTCTATCTGCTGTACCGATTCCAGATCCAATCTTGGAACGCAAGAAGGTCTTGAAAGTTTACGATCCTGGCCAACATGACTATGAGACAGATAAGCCATCTATGGTAGAAATTCGTCCAGGTCACTATGTTTGGGCTAACCAAGCAGAACTTGCTCGATACAAAGAAGCTCTTAAAAAATAAACAGACTAGGAGAGGACCGAAAGGTCTTCTCATTTTTTTAATAGAAAAATTCCCCTTCTACTAACTTGTAAAAGGGGAATTGTATTCTCATTAACGTTTAGACCAAGTGCGTTTCATAAAGAGTAGCAGAATTGGGTAGATCTCTAAGCGACCTGCAATCATTGCAAAGGAGAGGAGGATTTTAGAGATGGGACTAAAGATGGCAAAACTCAAGGTTGTACCTAGAATAGGTCCGATATTGTTAAAACAGCTGAAGACCGCACTGGTCACGACTAGAAAATCATTGCTATCAAGACTGACGATAAAGATGAGAGAGAGAATAATCATCATATAGATAGCAAAATATTTAAGAATCTTGTGCTGGGTATCCTTATCAATCACAGTTTTATTGACGTGTAGAGTCAAAACACGGTGAGGGGATAAAGTGGACAAAATTTGATTTTTAGCAATTTTTGTGAGGATCAGTCCACGGATAATTTTGAGACCACCTGCTGTTGACCCAGCTGAGCCACCGATTCCCATGAGGAAGAGGAGGATAAACTGGGAGAAGAGGGGCCAGTTGGTAATATCTCCGTAACCAAATCCCGTTGTCGTAATGATATTGGATACTTGGAAGAGAGCCATCTCAAAACTCTTAGAGACACCTTGGTAAAGGTGGAGGGTGTTGAGGGTGATCAAAGCGGTAGACACCAGAACAATAATGACATAAGCCCGCAGTTCCTCATCTCCAAAGAAGGCCTTGACCCGACGGAGCATGAGAAAGTAATAGAGGTTAAAATTGACACCGAAAACCAGAACGCCAAAACTGACAAGATAGGTAATCAGGGAACTGCCGTAGTGGGCGATTCCATCATTGTAGACGGTGAATCCCCCCGTTCCTGCTGTTCCCATAGCGATAACAAAGCTATCAAACAAGGGCATACCTGCTAGATAGTAGATGACAACAAAGAGGGAGAAGAGCCCTAGGTAAAGGAGATAGAGGATCTGGGCAGTATTTTTCAGTTTGGATACAACCTTACCAAAGACAGGACCAGGGACCTCTGCTTTCATCACCTCTAAGTGACTATTCTTAGCATTGTCCATAATAGCAAGTGCGAAAACAAGCACTCCCATTCCTCCGATCAAGTGGGTGAAACTTCGCCAGAAGAGGAGGGAACGACTGAGAACGGAAACATCTGTTAGGATAGTAGCACCAGTCGTTGTAAAACCAGAGCTGATCTCGAAAAATGCATCGATGATGCTGGGGATTTGTCCTGAAAAGACAAAAGGTAAGCCACCAAAGAAAGACCAGAGAATCCAACAGAGGGCAACAATTAAGACTCCTTCCTTGGCATAAATCCGTTGATTTTTCGGTTTCCGTAAAACGCCTAGACCACCGAGAAGGATTAAAATTCCAATCGTAGTAAAAAGAGCTGTAAATACTTGGCTGGACTCTCGGTAATAGGTCGCTATACTAACAGGAACTAGGAGGAGAACAGCCTCGATCAAGAGAAGTTTGGAGAGGAGGTAACGAATCATACTTTTATTCATTTCTTACCTCTCGATCAAATCATAGATTTTGGTGATGTTTGGTAGCAGGGTGGTTACCAGCAATTGGTCTCCGACCTCCAGCGTATCCTCTCCGGTCGGGAAGATTGTTTTTCCTTTTCGAATAATGGCTGCGATGAGAATACCCTTCTTCAGTTTCAGATGAGAAAGAGGCTTGGCAGTCGTTTTATTAGCTTCCTTGATATGGAATTGTAGGGTTTCAATCTGGCCGTTTGCAAGATGGTGCATGGCTTGAAGGTCTGAGTATTGGGCATTAACCCGTCCTCGGATAAAGTGCATAATGGTATCCACTGCGATGATTTTTGGCGTGATGATACTTGAAAAATCAGGCGCATGGATAATTTCTAGGAGACTGGTCCGGTTGACCTTGGTGATGTTTTTCTGGACGCCAACACGGTCAAGGAACATGGAGGTGATGATGTTTTCTTCGTCCACCCCAGTTAAGGTTGCGACCGCATCGTAGTGAGGAGCACTTTCTTCTAGTAAGATATCTTTGGCTGTCCCATCTCCCTGAACGATATAGAGATTTGGGAATTTTTCACTAAAGAAACGGGCTCTTTCAGGATTGATTTCGATAACCTTGGTGTCAATTCGGCTGTCTTTCAAGATACCGACGAGATAGTAGGCAATTTTTCCTGCTCCGATAATCAGAAAGCTCTTAACAGTCCGAGCTTTAAAATGATTGTGCAGGCGCATCATATCGACCCGATTTCCTGTAACAAAGATGCGATCCTTATCTTGAAGGGTCATCTCACCATCTGGAATGATCAACTCATGGTTGCGCTCCAAAGCACACACAATCACATCAAATTTTTTCCGAAATTCTGAAATAGGCATCTGGCAAAGACCGCTAGCATCTTTGACAACAAACTCCATCAAGCTAACTCGACCTCCAGCGAAACGTTCGACCGAAAGGGCATTAGGGAAATCAATGATATTTGAGATCGCACGCGCTGCTAGGAGTTCTGGGTTAACGATAAGTGAGAATCCAAGAATATTTTTCTCTTTAAAATAGGCATTAGAGTATTCAGGATTTCGCACCCGAACGATGGTTTCTTTAGCGCCCATTTTTTTAGCAAGTACCGCTGAAATCATATTCACTTCATCGTGTTCGGTTAGGGCGATAAAGATATCGCACTCTTGAACACTGGCTTGCTCCAAGATGGCAAAGTCAGCACCATTTCCAAGGAGACCTATGATATCATAGCGACTGACAATGTGATTGAGGACAGCCTCATCTTGTTCGATGAGGACAACGTCATGGTTTTCTGCAACCAGTGAACGACAGAGGGCGAAACCAACTTTCCCTCCACCAACAAGGACAATTTTCATATAAAAAACCTACTTTTTCATGATGTAACTATCATACCCTTTTTTAGCAAAAAATGCACTTGCTAAGGCGATTTTTAGGGCAAGAAAGGCCTTTTTCAAGTTTTTGAAGATACATTTGTTTAACTTCTATAACGATGGCTCCGATTTGAAGTGATTTGGCTCTTTTACCATACCTTTTCAGAAAGGGAATGACCAAACATGAAAATATCATCAAAAAAAAGTAAAAAAATCAAGTCGTTTCTATTGACAATGATTCTGAAAGTGTTATACTAAGGAAGTAGTTTCGCTGATTTACTTCAAACCTGTTGTGAGGTAAGTTAACGACGCCTTAACCACGCTGTTTGCTGAGCTTGACTCCGGGCAGTGTGGCTATTTTTTTGCAATGATAAAAGGAAGCCAGTCATGACAAATCACATTGTATTATTTGAACCTCAGATTCCACAAAATACAGGTAACATTGCGCGTACTTGCGCTGCGACCAATTCTCCCCTCCACATCATCAAACCGATGGGATTTCCGATTGATGACCGCAAGATGAAGCGGGCTGGTTTGGACTACTGGGATAAGTTAGAGATTTATTTTTATGACAGCTTGGAAGATTTTATGTCTCAGATGAAGGGGAAACTCTATCTGATTTCAAAATTTGCGGAAAAGGTCTATTCTGAAGCAGATTTATCGACTGACGAGGACCATTATTTTCTCTTTGGACGTGAAGACAAGGGCTTGCCTGAGGATTTCATGCGTGAACATCCTGAGAAGGCTCTCCGTATTCCTATGAATGATGAACATGTCCGCAGTCTCAATGTTTCCAATACCGTCTGCATGATTGTCTATGAAGCACTTCGTCAGCAAAATTTTGCAGATCTTGAGCTTGTTCACACCTATGAAGCAGATAAATTGAAATAATCAAAATGCTTGCACTTGCAAGCGTTTTTTGTTATGATTAAAGGGTCTTCAGGGCAGGGTGAGATTCCCGACCGGCGGTAAATTTGACTAGCTATTTTAGCTTTCTCGTCGTTGTCTTGTCTCGATATACTTTAAGTATTATCTTCGACTGCGACGCCTAGGTAAATCTAAAATATCTTAACCAAATAAGTCCGCGAGCGCAAGCTGATGTGGTGCGATTCCACAACCGACAGTATAGTCTGGATGGGAGAAGACGAAAGAATGGCTTTGTCTGTTCTGATGAGTTTATAGATGAATTGCAACCGCTTGCTCAAAAGAGTGAGAGGGAACTTTTGGGATATAAAAAGTGAGAATAGATAGAGGGATCCTTTCCAACTTCTTCTGATTTTATAGAAAATTGGAGGAACCTGTTATGACAAACACACGTCGACTTTCGACCATTGCGATTTTATCAGCCATTTCATTTGTGTTGATGTACTTTGACTTTCCGCTCTTGCCAGCGGCGACCTTCCTCAAGATCGAGTTTAGTATCTTGCCAGTCCTTGTGGGCTTGGTGGTGATGGATTTGCCTGCTGCTCTAGGGATTCTCTTGCTGCGATCACTCTTGAAGTTACTTCTCAATAGTCAGGGAGTGAATACTTACATTGGGTTGCCAATGAATATTGTAGCCTTGGGAGTTTTTGTCATCGTATTTGCTATGATTTGGAAAAAGGAACGCAGCACCCTTCGTTTCCTACTAGGCTCTCTCGCTGGAACTATTGGTTTGACTGTGGCAATGTTGGTTCTCAACTATGTCTATGCAGTTCCTTTATACGCGCAGTTTGCCAACTTTGATATTAGAGAAATTATAGGACTTTCTAACTACTTGATGACTATGGTTTTACCTTTTAACCTGATTGAAGGTATCATCTTTGCCGTTTCATTCTGGTTGTTATACCTCCTCTTGAAACCAACCTTAAAACATTATGAGAGATAAACAAACATTTTTAATGAAGGGCAGTTTTGCCCTTTTACTTTTCGTCCTTCTTGGCTATATGGTTAAGTTCTATCCTGAAACGCTGGTCGGTTTTGATCAACCGCTTCAGACAGCTCTTCGTGGAGATTTACCAGATTATTTGACAGTTCTGTTCCGTGCCCTTACGCATTTGATTGATATCCCAGTGATTATCACCTGGGTTGTCATTACAGCCTTTATCTTTTATCGTAAGCAGTGGAAGATAGAAAGCTACTTCATGGCGGGCAATCTAGCCTTAGCTGGTCTTTTAATCGTGACCTTTAAAAATATTTACCAGCGCCCACGACCAGCTATCTTACATTTAGTTGAGGAGAAGGGATTTTCCTTCCCAAGTGGCCATTCTCTGGCAGTGACGCTGATGGTAGGGACTTTGATTGTCATTCTCAGTCAACGGATTAAAGATCCAGTCTGGAGAAAAATTGTGCAAATCATCCTTGGCTTCTACCTCGTCAGTGTGTTGCTATCTCGGGTCTATCTGGGAGTTCACTACCCATCAGATGTTCTTGCCAGTTTCTGTGTGGGTTTGGGAGTCTTGTTTATCGAATTTCCTTTCTATGACAAGCTTCGCTTCCAATGGCGATTTAAAGGCAAGCAGAAGTGAGATAGGTCTTGCAAGAATGGTAAAAATCTGATAAACTAAGTAGTAATTGAATAGAAATCCGCAAGACTAGTAGCCCAAGGGAAGTATATCAGGGAGGAGAGCCGTGACTGCAAGCTCTCTATATGAAAGCTGGGTGAATTCACTTGCGCATGGATTTAGAAATGAAGGTCTGACTTGTCAGATGAAAACGGATGGTACCGCGTGTCAACGCTCCGAGTGGAGTTTTTGGCATGTGGTTTTCTTTTTATCTACGAGAGACTGATGGAGGAATTATGTCAACTATTGAAGAACAATTAAAAGCGCTTCGCGAAGAAACGCTGGCTAGCTTGAAGCAGATTACTGCTGAAAATGAAAAAGAGATGCAAGACTTGCGTGTCTCTGTCCTTGGTAAAAAAGGTTCCCTTACGGAAATCCTCAAAGGGATGAAGGATGTCTCTGCTGAGATGCGTCCAATCATCGGGAAACACGTTAATGAAGCGCGTGATGTTTTGACAGCGGCTTTTGAAGAAACAGCTAAGCTCTTGGAAGAAAAGAAAGTAGAAGCTCAACTAGCAAGTGAGAGCATCGATGTAACACTTCCAGGTCGCCCAGTTGCGACTGGTCACCGTCACGTTTTGACACAAACCAGTGAAGAAATCGAAGATATTTTCATTGGGATGGGTTACCAAGTCGTGGATGGTTTTGAAGTAGAGCAAGACTACTACAACTTCGAGCGTATGAACCTTCCAAAAGATCACCCAGCTCGCGATATGCAGGATACTTTCTACATCACAGAAGAAATCTTACTCCGTACTCACACGTCACCAGTTCAGGCGCGTGCTATGGATGCTCATGATTTTTCAAAAGGTCCTTTGAAGATGATCTCACCAGGACGTGTGTTCCGTCGTGATACGGACGATGCAACCCATAGTCACCAGTTCCACCAAATCGAAGGCTTGGTTGTTGGGAAAAACATCTCTATGGCAGACCTTCAAGGAACGCTTCAGTTGATCGTCCAAAAGATGTTCGGTGAAGAACGTCAGATCCGTTTGCGTCCATCTTATTTCCCATTCACAGAGCCATCTGTTGAGGTGGATGTTTCCTGCTTCAAGTGTGGTGGAGAAGGCTGTAACGTATGTAAGAAAACAGGTTGGATTGAGATTATGGGGGCCGGTATGGTTCACCCACGTGTCCTTGAAATGAGTGGAATCGATGCGACTGTATACTCTGGCTTTGCCTTTGGTCTTGGACAAGAGCGTGTCGCTATGCTCCGCTACGGAATCAATGATATCCGTGGGTTCTACCAAGGCGATGTCCGCTTCTCAGAACAGTTTAAATAATGATTAGAAAAGTAGAAAAGGCAGATATTGGGGCGTTGTCCAAAATTGCCAAACAAACCTTTCGTGAAACATTTGCTCATGATAATACGGAAGAGCAGTTACAGGAATACTTTGAAAAGACTTATAGTCTCAGAGTTTTGTCAACTGAGTTGGAAAATCCAGATTCCGAAACCTATTTCATTATGCATGAAGAGGAGATAGCTGGTTTTCTCAAAGTCAACTGGGGAAGTGCTCAGACTGAGAGAAAATTAGAGGATGCTTTTGAAATTCAACGCCTCTATGTGCTACAAAAATTCCAAGGATTTGGACTAGGTAAGCAACTGTTTGAATTCGCTCTTGAACTTGCTACCAAAAATAGTTTTTCCTGGGCTTGGTTAGGTGTTTGGGAGCATAATACAAAAGCTCAAGCGTTTTATAACCGATATGGTTTTGAGAAATTTAGCCAACATAGTTTTATGGTTGGTCAAAAAGTAGATACAGATTGGTTACTGAAAAAGAAATTAAGGTAAGAAGAGGATTCTTCTATTGAAATGATAGGAAAGGAAAAGAACCAGAGTGGCAACTGTCATTCTGGAGAACTAAATTATGCTTGTATCTTATAAATGGTTAAAAGAATTGGTGGACATTGATGTGCCATCACAAGAGTTGGCTGAGAAAATGTCAACTACAGGGATTGAGGTCGAAGGTGTCGAATCACCGGCTGCCGGTCTCTCAAAAATTGTCGTCGGTGAGGTCTTGTCTTGCGAAGATGTGCCAGAAACTCACTTGCATGTCTGTCAGGTTAACGTTGGCGAAGAAGAAGCGCGTCAAATCGTTTGTGGTGCCCCAAATGTGCGTGCTGGTATCAAGGTCATGGTGGCACTTCCGGGAGCTCGTATCGCTGACAACTACAAAATCAAAAAAGGGAAAATCCGTGGCTTAGAGTCACTTGGAATGATCTGTTCCCTTGGTGAATTAGGTATTTCTGACTCGGTTGTACCGAAGGAATTCGCAGATGGTATTCAAATCTTGCCTCAAGATGCTGTTCCTGGGGATGAAGTTTTCTCTTACCTAGACTTGGATGATGAAATCATTGAACTTTCTATCACGCCAAATCGTGCAGATGCTCTATCTATGCGTGGGGTAGCTCATGAAGTGGCAGCCATCTATGACAAGGCAGTTAACTTCAAAGAATTTACCTTAACAGAAACAAATGAATCTGCAGCAGATGCACTTTCTGTAAGTATCGATACCGACAAGGCGCCTTACTATGCAGCCCGTATCTTGGACAATGTGACCATCGCACCAAGTCCACAATGGTTGCAAAACCTTCTTATGAACGAAGGGATTCGTCCGATCAATAACGTAGTTGACGTAACCAACTACATCCTGCTTTACTTTGGTCAACCGATGCATGCCTTTGACTTGGATACCTTTGAAGGAAGCGAGATTCGTGTGCGTGAAGCGCGTGCTGGTGAAAAATTGGTGACCTTGGATGGTGAAGAGCGTGACTTGGAAACAAATGACTTAGTCATCACTGTCGCAGACAAGCCAGTAGCCCTTGCAGGTGTTATGGGTGGTCAAGCAACAGAAATCTCTGAAAAATCTAGTCGTGTGGTCCTTGAAGCGGCTGTTTTCAATGGTAAATCCATCCGCAAGACTAGCGGACGCCTTAACCTTCGTTCTGAATCATCTTCTCGCTTTGAAAAAGGCATCAATGTGGCAACTGTTAACGAAGCACTTGATGCTGCAGCGAGCATGATTGCTGATCTTGCAGGTGCGACGGTACGTAAGGGCATCGTTTCAGCAGGAGAGCTTGATACTTCTGATGTGGAAGTTTCTTCAACCCTTGCAGACGTTAACCGCGTCCTTGGTACGGAGCTTTCCTATGCTGATGTGGAAGACGTCTTCCGTCGTCTTGGCTTTGGCCTTTCTGGCAATGCAGAAAGCTTTACAGTCAGCGTACCTCGTCGTCGTTGGGATATCACTATCGAAGCGGACCTCTTTGAAGAAATCGCCCGTATCTATGGTTATGATCGCTTGCCAACTAGTCTTCCAAAAGATGACGGTACAGCTGGTGAATTGACTGCGACACAAAAACTGCGCCGTCAAGTCCGTACCATCGCTGAAGGAGCAGGTTTGACAGAGATCATCACCTACGCTCTGACAACGCCTGAAAAAGCAGTTGAGTTTACAGCTCAACCAAGTAACCTTACAGAACTTATGTGGCCAATGACAGTGGATCGTTCCGTTCTCCGTCAAAATATGGTCTCAGGTATTTTGGATACGGTGGCCTACAACGTGGCTCGTAAGAACAAAAACTTGGCTCTTTACGAGATTGGAAAAGTCTTTGAACAAACAGGCAATCCAAAAGAAGAACTTCCAAACGAAATCAACAGTTTTGCCTTTGCCTTGACCGGCTTGGTTGCAGAAAAAGATTTCCAAACGGCAGCAGTTCCAGTTGATTTCTTCTATGCTAAGGGAATCCTTGAAGCGCTCTTTACTCGCTTGGGACTAGAAGTGACTTATACAGCAACAGCTGAGATTGCAAGTCTCCATCCAGGACGTACAGCCGTGATTTCACTCGGCGACCAAGTTCTTGGTTTCCTTGGCCAAGTGCATCCAGTCACTGGCAAGGCCTACGATATTCCAGAAACGTATGTAGCTGAGCTCAATCTTTCAGCCATCGAAGCTGCCCTTCAACCAGCTGCTCCATTTGTAGAAATCACTAAATTCCCAGCAGTCAGTCGTGACGTGGCTCTACTCCTCAAGGCAGAAGTCACTCATCAAGAAGTTGTAGACGCTATCCAAGCTGCAGGCGTGAAACGTTTGACAGATATCAAACTCTTTGACGTCTTCTCAGGCGAAAAACTGGGACTTGGTATGAAGTCAATGGCCTATAGCTTGACCTTCCAAAATCCAGAAGATAGCTTGACAGACGAAGAAGTCGCACGCTATATGGAAAAAATCCAAGCATCACTGGAAGAAAAAGTGAATGCAGAAGTACGTTAACTCATCAATCCATCCTTAGGGGTGGATTTTTAGTTTCAAAAGGACAGTTCAGAAGAGAAAAGCGATAGTTGAGGAGGAATCCATCTCAGAAAGTCTTTAATGAGTTATACTAGAGATATCACTGAAGCACTTAAAATTTATTAGAGATAGGATACTTTTGCTACTTATAATCTGATAAAATGGACATAAATCGTTGTAAAGGCTATCAAAAAGGAGTATAATAAGTGCAACATATCTCGGAGGTGGAAAATGTTAGAAGTAAGAAATCTAGAGAAAAGTTTCGGTCCCAAGCAAGTCTTGTTTGGTGTCGATTTTCAGGCAAGTCCAGGAAGGATTCTGGGCTTGGTCGGGAAGAATGGTGCTGGGAAAACAACGATTTTCCACAGTATGTTGAAATTTTTAGAGTATCAAGGAGAGATCAGTCTGGATGGGCAGGAGATTCGTCAGGAAACCTACGCTCGGATTGGCTATTTGCCTGAGGAACGCAGTCTCATGCCCAAGCTGACAGTCCTTGAACAAGTTCGCTACTTGGCGACTCTAAAAGGAATGGATGCTAAGGAAGTCAAGGAAAAACTCCCTCAATGGATGGAAAAATTGGAAGTGAAGGGCAAATTGACCGACAAAATCAAGAGCCTCTCCAAAGGGAATCAGCAGAAAATTCAGCTCATTATCACCCTGATCCATGAGCCAGACTTGATCATCCTGGATGAGCCTTTTAGTGGTTTGGATCCAGTTAATACCGAGTTACTCAAACAAGTCATCTTGAAAGAGAAAGAGCGCGGTGCAATCATTATCTTTTCTGACCATGTTATGACCAACGTTGAGGAACTTTGCGATGATATTCTGATGATTCGTGATGGGCGTGTGGTCTTGCATGGACCAGTTCAGGATGTTCGCAATCAATACGGGAAAACACGTCTCTTTGTTTCAAGTGAACGAAGCAAGGAAGAATTGGAAAAACTTCCTCATGTCAAACAGGTGAGCTTGACCAAGCAAGGCAGTTGGAAATTGATCCTCGATGATGAGAGCGCTGGAAGGGAACTCTTCCCAATCCTCACTCAAGGTCAATACATCGCGACCTTTGACCAACAGGCTCCAACAATCGATGAAATCTTTAAACTAGAATCAGGGGTGGAAGTATGAGAAATATGTGGGTTGTAATGAAGGAAACCTATCTTCGACATGTCAAGTCGTGGAGTTTCTTCTTTATGGTGATTTCGCCGTTCTTTTTTATCGCTCTAACTGGAGGAATTAGCTATCTCCAAGGGTCTTCTATGGCCAAGAATAGCAAGATAGCAGTAGTAACAACGGTGCCATCTGTAGAAGAAGGGCTCAAGGGTACCAATGGTATCAACTTTGATTACAAGGATGAAGCCAGTGCCCAGGCTGCTATCAAGGATGAGAAAATCAAGGGTTATCTAACCATTGACCAAGAGGACAGCGTCCTCAAGGCCGTTTATCACGGTGAAACTTCTCTTGAAACAGGCATCAAACTAGCAGTAACCAATAAGCTAAACGAACTGCAATATCAACTCAATCGTTCGGCAGCCAATTTGTCTCAAGAACAGGAACAACGCTTGAGTCAAACCGTTGATTTTACTGAGAAGATTGATGAATCTAAGGAAAACAAAAAAATTGTTCAAACCATTGCGGCCGCAGGGCTTGGTTTCTTCCTTTATATGATTTTGATTACCTATGCTAGTGTCACTGCTCAGGAAGTGGCTAGCGAGAAAGGAACCAAAATCATGGAGGTGGTCTTCTCTAGTATCCGAGCTAGTCATTATTTCTACGCTCGCATGCTGGCTTTGCTTCTTGTGATTTTGACTCATATTGGCATTTACGTCGTGGGTGGGCTGGTTGCCATTCTGCTCTTTAAAGACCTACCAATCTTGGCGCAATCTGGGATTTTAAATCATCTAGGAGAGGCCTTCTCGCTCAATACCCTATTGTTTGTCTTGGTTAGTCTCTTTATGTACGTTGTTTTAGCAGCCTTCCTAGGATCTATGGTTTCTCGCCCTGAGGATTCAGGAAAGGCCTTGTCGCCATTGATGATCTTGATTATAGCAGGATTTGTCGGAGTGACTGCTCTAGGCGCTGCTGGGGACAATTTAGTTCTGAAAATTGGTTCCTATATTCCTTTCATCTCGACCTTCTTTATGCCATTTAGAGCTATAAATGGGTATGCGAGTGATTTAGAAGCCTGGATTTCACTTGCCATAACGGTTGTTTTTGCGGTCACTGCAACAGCCTTTATCGGACGCATGTATGCTAGTCTAGTCCTTCAAACAGATGATTTGGGAATCTGGAAAACCTTTAAACGTGCCTTAGCTTATAAATAGGAGAGCCTCGCAAAAGCGAGGTTTTTCTAGATGTTAAACACTGAAATCGGCAAAAATATTTTTCATATCTATTGACTTTTAGTAGTAAAATTTGGTATGATAGTAGACGGTATTGTTTACCCCATTTGTAAGGCCCCGGAACCTTTCAAATACCTAGCGGACCGGAACATCCGCCCTGTAAACAAAAACGATATTCATATAGGAGAAATCATGAACAAAACTACATTCATGGCTAAACCAGGCCAAGTAGAACGCAAATGGTACGTTGTTGACGCAACTGATGTACCTCTTGGACGCCTTTCAGCTGTTGTTGCTAGCGTACTTCGCGGAAAAAACAAACCAACATTCACACCACACACTGATACAGGTGACTTCGTAATCGTTATCAATGCTGAAAAAGTTAAATTGACTGGTAAAAAAGCAACTGATAAGATCTACTACACTCACTCAAACCACCCAGGTGGATTGAAACAAATCTCTGCTGGTGAACTTCGTTCTAAAAATGCAGTACGTTTGATCGAAAAATCAGTTAAAGGTATGCTTCCACACAATACTCTTGGTCGCGCTCAAGGTATGAAATTGAAAGTATTCGTTGGAGCTGAGCACACTCACGCTGCACAACAACCAGAAGTTCTTGATATTTCAGGACTTATCTAAGGAAAGGAACAATAAAGTATGTCACAAGCACAATATGCAGGTACTGGACGTCGTAAAAACGCTGTTGCACGCGTTCGCCTTGTTCCAGGAACTGGTAAAATCACTGTTAACAAAAAAGATGTTGAAGAGTACATCCCACACGCTGACCTTCGTCTTGTTATCAACCAACCATTCGCAGTTACTTCAACTGTAGGTTCATACGACGTTTTCGTTAACGTTGTAGGTGGTGGATACGCTGGTCAATCAGGAGCTATCCGTCATGGTATCGCTCGTGCCCTTCTTCAAGTAGACCCAGACTTCCGCGATTCATTGAAACGCGCAGGACTTCTTACACGTGACTCACGTAAAGTTGAGCGTAAGAAGCCAGGTCTTAAGAAAGCTCGTAAAGCATCACAATTTAGTAAACGTTAATTCGAGAGAATTACTATACTTACAAAGAGCACCTTCCGAGGTGTTCTTTTTTTATACTTTCTTACTAAATTGGTGCAATTGACACAGTTGTTGCGACTTTAGTCGCTTACAAATGTGGCTGCAATCTGACAAAGTCAGTTGCCTCAAAACGTTAATCAATACGATACTATCAACGTTCACAAGCACTTCATGATTCACACTATGAGGTGTTTTTGATGATTTTTAGCACAATTCACACTATTGTTTCTTTGCATCCAACTCAAATTCTTCTGGTCAAATTATTAACAAATCTTCAAGAAGAGTAATTGGTGAAATAGGCTGTTTGAGGCTTTTATGCTATACTAGTTTTAATGACAATCTTCTATTTCTAATGCAACAAAAGATCCGTAATTTGTTTTTAATTAAGGAGTTTTGGATTGTGAGAGGGAGATGATATATCTGAAGGAGCATCAATATGAAAAAACGTGCCTTGATTTTACTGGTTTTGTCCCTTGTAGTATTTGGAGGAGGCGCATGGATGGCACAGGAAACAAATCTATTTGGAGGAGTATTTCTTAGTCCGCGAGCCAAGCAGTTGGCATATCTGAAGGAGCATGAAGAGGATATGGCTGATTTTGTGAAAGCTTTAAGCCCTAAAGTGGAAAGTGTTCAATTTAATTGGGATAGTATGGAGGTTGGCCAAGTAGGGAATGGAACTCCTCAAGGTGGTGGCTATATGTTGACACTTAGAGGAAAGGTAAATAATAATGATAAAACGAAATTTATGGTTGGATTTTCTTTAGACAATGATGCTAATGGCATACCAAAGGAATTTGGAATTTATGAAATGCAACCTATAAGAATTTATAGGGATGGGGGATGGTATTATTATGACTAACAGTAACTTAAAAACCTTTGATAATTTTTACTCAAATATATAGGAGAAAAAGAATGAAAAAACGTACCTTGGTTTGGCTAGTTTTAGCTCTTGTAATATTCGGAGGCGGAGCATGGGTGGCACAGAAAACAAATCTATTTGGAGAAGTATTTCTTAGTCCGAGAGCAAAGCAGTTGGCATATCTGAAGGAGCATGAAGAAGAAATTGTAAAATTTGTAAAGTCTAAAAATTTAAAGATTGAATCTGTTCAGATGGATTGGAATAGTTTAACTGTTGAACAGATAGGGAATGGAACTCCACAAGGTGGAGGTTATAATCTATCAGTGAAGGGTTCTTTTAATCATATAAAGGATTCTGACTTTACAATAGATTTTCGATTAAAAAATAAAAATGATGTGCCTTCAATAGATAGGATTGGTATGTATAGTCAGCCTAGAGTGTTAAAAAATGGAGGTTGGGACAAGTATGACGAATAGTAATTTAAAAACCTTTGATAATTTTTACTCAAATTTAACACCATTCATTCCCAATTGACTTACAATACTTATTAAAAGTATTTTTTTTTTACATTCATGATATAATAAACTTAGATTCCGCTATATAGGAGGAAAGAGATGAAAAAACGTACTTTGGTTTGGCTAGTTATAGCCCTTGTAGTATTTGGAGGAGGCGCATGGATGGCACAGGAAACAAATCTATTTGGAGGAATAACTCTGAGCCCACGGGCTAAGCAGTTGGCTTATCTGAAGGAGCATGAAGAAGATATGGCTGATTTTGTCAAGTCTTTAAGTCCTAAAGTTGAAAGTGTTCAGTTTGATTGGGATAGTATGAAGGTTGGTTAAGTAGGAAATGGAACTCCACAAGGTGGAGGCTATATGTTGACACTTAGAGGAAAGGTGAATAATAATGACAAAACAGAATTTATGGTTGGTTTTTCCTTAAATAATGATAGGAATAGTACACCAAGGGAATTTGGGATTTATGAAATGCAACCTATAAGAATTTATAGGGACGGGGTTTGGTATTATTATGACTAACAGTAATTTAAAAAACTTTGATAATTTTTATGCGGATTTAGCACAATCTGCCTATGCAAACCGTCCTAGTAATTTTTCACCATATAATAATTCTAAAGATATTAGACAATTTGATTTCTCTAGGGATAATAAATTTTATAATAAAGATAAAAAAGAATGGGAAATCACCCCTGGAGGTAAACATCTTCCTCATAATGGTAGAGTCTACTTGCAGCCGGATCCTGAGTTGCGAGATACTTATAAAGTCAC